>JAYZAM010000223.1:0-10872 GCA_036339715.1 Pseudomonadota bacterium
ATCACTTCACCTTCGACGGTGAATGCGTCATTCGCGTCCGACCCTGCAGGGTCGGGGGTCTGCATCTGACTGAACATATCCTGCATTTGATCCATCATGCCCGCCATCTGGTCCCGGCCAATCCGGGCCGACAAGCCACCGCCAAGGACAGCGAGGAACGCTGGGATCAGCAGCAATCCAAAGTCGAAGGCCCGGATCTGAGGTTCAAATTCAGTCGCCTGGAAAATCGCCGCGATCAGCGCGGATAAGCCGAAGACTGTCCCAAACCCCAGAACACCAAGCCCGATGCGCCGACCCAACCCTCGAAAGGGTGAGGCCGGATGCGGCCGAGCACCTTGATTGAGAATGTCCTTCAGATCCGCCACGGGCGATGGTGCAACAGATTGCATCAGGACAGCAGCCCCCGTCGCGGTGAGCGCCAGCAAGGGCACAATCATGATGCTCCGATTGAGAATACCCGCGACGATGGCGGCCACGATAAAAGCGATCGGGCCGAGAAGCCTCAGGAAAACGGGAAGGAATAGGGCGCTGGGCATGGGATCCGCAGATTGGATTGAAGCCTTAGCCCTAACGCGTTCAGGGCTGAACTGGCAACGGGCGGACTGCGCCGGCCAAAACCGATCGCACTTTTAGCCCCAGGATCGTCGCTGCGAGCGCCAGCGTTATCGCATTCGCGATGATAACCGGGAGACTGCCAACCAGCAGGCCATAAAGCAGCCAGCCGGCAACGCCTGTTGTAAACAGGGCGTACATGGTCAGCGATATTCCATCCGTTCGTCCTGTACGCAGCACCAACAGGGTTTGTGGCAGGAATGAAATCGTGGTCAGCATCGCTGCGACCAGGCCAATAATATCTGTCATTAGAGAAAGCTCCGAGAGAGATCTCTAAATAGCAGATTTAACCTCAATTTCATCGCATATCTTGCCATGCGTTTTATGCGTTATTGCATATCTATGACAGGTCGTGACACTCTTGCGATCAGGCCTAGTTTCCAGCATATCGAGCGGAACAGGAGATCATCATGGCGGACACGGAATATCAACACGCACCGGATCGGCCGTGGATTTTCAGAACCTATGCTGGACATTCGACCGCAGAAAAATCAAACGCGCTCTATCGATCAAACTTATCAAAAGGTCAGACAGGGCTTTCAATCGCCTTCGATCTGCCAACACAGACAGCGTATGACTCCGATCACATTCTTGCTCGGGGCGAAGTTGGGAAAGTTGGCGTCCCGGTCAGTCATCTTGGCGACATGCGCACATTGTTTCATGACTTGCCTCTCGCTGAAATGAACACATCGATGACGATCAATGTGCCCGCAGCCTGGCTGCTGGCGCTCTACGTCGCGCTCGCGGATGAACGCGGTGATGATCGCAAGCAACTGCGCGGCACCACCCAAAACGATATCATCAAGGAATATCTGTCTCGCGGAACATATGTCTTCCCGCCGCAGCCGAGCATGCGTCTGATCAGCGATATGATTTCTTGGTGCTATACTGAAGTTCCAAAATGGAACCCTATGAATGTCTGTTCCTATCATTTGCAGGAAGCCGGTGCGACACCCGAGCAAGAACTGGCCTATGCGCTCGCCACCGCCTGTGCGGTTCTGGATGCTGTCAGATCCGGAGGGCAGGTTCCTGAAGACGATTTTCCAACCGTGTTTGGCCGGATCTCCTTCTTCGTCAATGCCGGCGTCAGGTTCGTCACCGAACTTTGTAAGATGCGCGCATTTGTTGATCTTTGGGAGGAAATTGGGCGCGAGCGGTATGGCGTAACAGACCCTAAGGCTCTTCGATTTCGCTATGGGGTCCAGGTTAATTCTCTGGGCCTCACCGAGCCGCAGCCAGAAAACAATGTCTATCGTATTCTGATTGAGGCCTTGGCGGTCACCCTGTCAAAACGGGCTCGGTGTCGCGCTCTGCAATTGCCGGCTTGGAACGAGGCGCTCGGCTTACCGCGTCCTTGGGATCAGCAATGGTCATTGCGCATGCAGCAAATCCTCGCCTTCGAAACGGATCTGCTTGAATATGAAGACCTGTTCGATGGCAGTCATGTGATCGAGGGCAAAACAGACGCTCTGAAAGCGCAAGCCCGCGCCGCGCTCTCAGATATTGATGCCATGGGCGGCGCGGTCGAAGCGGTTAGCTTCATGAAGGAAAGCCTGGTTGGCGCACACATCGACCGGATCCGCGGCATAGAAAGCGGAAATCTGAAAGTCGTTGGGGTGAACGCCTATACGCAAACCGAGGAAAGTCCCCTGGGGGCCGGCAACGAAGCCATTCAAACCGTCGATCCGATGGTCGAACGACAGCAGATTGAGGCCTTGAAAACCTGGCGCCTTCGACGTGATGAGTCTGCCGCATCGGCGGCACTTGCCGCGCTCAAATCGGCGGCCGAGTCTGGGGCCAACATCATGGAACCGAGTATTCTGGCAGCGAAAGCGGGCGTCACGACGGGCGAATGGGGCACCATCCTCAGAGAGGTCTTTGGCGAGTTCCGCGGTCCGACGGGCGTCAGCGTCATCATCGAAACAGGCGGTGACCCTGACATCGAAGCGACGAAATCCCGGGTGACAGGGCTCTCAGAAAAACTCGGTAGAGACCTGACCTATGTGTTGGGCAAGCCGGGGCTGGATGGACACTCAAACGGGGCCGAGCAAATCGCTGCGCGCGCGCGGGCCTGTGGGATGCAGGTTGTTTATGAAGGTATCCGCTTCACGCCCTCAGAAATCGTCGCGCAAGCCAAAGCCGCAAACGCACATGTGATCGGGCTCTCGATCCTGTCTGGAAGCCATCTCGACCTGGTGCGCGAAACCCTTGCCGAGATGCAAAAGGCCGGACTTGAAAACACACCCTTGGTGGTGGGGGGCATCATTCCGTTCGAGGATGAACAGGCCTTGCGCCAAATGGGCGTGCGGCGAGTCTACACACCCAAAGACTTCCAATTGACGGAGATTATGGACGATGTGGTCGACGTGGTCGAGAAGGCCTGGCTAACCTGATCCGTTTCTACCACTGGCCGAGGCGCCGGAAGCGAATTTCGCTGAGCTCAATGCCTCGGATTTTCTCAGGCACCACGGGACGGACAGACAAATAGTTCAAGGCTTCTGAATTATCGACAAGCCGCCGCGGAATATCCACCTCTGCAGTATAGGTTTCCCATTCCGGCTTGAGGTCAAAGCGCGTCCAGCCTGTATCGCCCGCATTGCCCGCAGAATATTTGAACTCAAACGCCTCCGCGCCAGCGCCGCTTGTCGGCTTAACGGTGAACGAAATACGCAATTTGTGCCCGGAATAGACCGTAACAAGATCAGGGCCTAATCGAAAATGTGCATTCTGTCTGACATCTGCATAGGCCGCATCGGCTTCAGCGCGAATGGTGAGAACCTCCTCATCCAGTTCTATTTCGTAGCCTAGATAACCATCCATGCGGCAGAGGTCCTGGCCTTTCAGAATGATCAGACTGTAATCATCCGGGCCGTTTGCGCCCCCGAAAGGACCGCATTTCGGTTGTTGCCATCCAATATAGAAGGAACTTAGCACCATGATCGCAACAACCACGCCAATGACCGGGTAAAAAACGGAATCTTTCAAAGGCATAATCCCTGCAAGACAGAACGAAGCGCATCAGGGTAGAAATCCTGATCTTGCTCTGATAGCAACGCGCTCAACGAAACGCGACCCTCAACACTGTGTCTTCTGCAGACCAACAAATTTGTAATGGAAACCGCCGCATGCCAAAGCTCATTCTGACTCGCCACGGGCAAAGCCAATGGAACCTGGAAAACCGGTTCACGGGCTGGTGGGATGCCGACCTGACGGAAAAAGGCGAAGCCGAAGCGACCAAGGGCGGGACTTTGATCAAAGCCGAAGGCCTGAGCCCGACGCACGCCTTCACAAGCTATCAAACCCGCGCCATTCGCACCCTATGGCTCGGTCTCGCTGCGATGGACCGCGCCTGGATTCCGGTAGAGAAACATTGGCGGCTGAATGAACGACATTATGGTGGACTGACAGGGCTCGACAAAGCCGAGACCGCGGCAAAACATGGCAAGGACCAAGTTCATATCTGGCGTCGGTCCTATGATATTCCACCGCCTGCCATGGACGCAGATAGCCCGTACAATCTCGAGCAAGATCCCCGTTATGAAGGCGTCCCGGTGCCGCAGGCAGAGAGCTTGAAACTCACATTAGAACGCGTCCTACCCTATTGGGACAGCGCCATCAGACCCGTACTTCAGGCCGGCAAAGACACGATCATTTCTGCGCATGGCAATTCGCTTCGGGCGCTGGTCAAACATCTGTTTAAGGTCGCTGACGACACGATAACCGGTTTGGAAATCCCCACCGGCAACCCGCTCCTGCTTGATCTGAGCGAGGATCTGGCGCCCGTCTCAGCCCGCTATCTGGACGCCGAGCGGGCCAAGGACCTGCCCGAATTGCCATGACCGCAGAACGCTATATTCTGCGCGCTGCAGCCCCTGACGATATCGGCATTCTGGCGGACGTCATGGGTCATCTGGCAAGCCATCGCGTTAATGTCACCGAGAACCACGATTTCGGAGATCCGCTCACCAATCGGTTTTTCATCTGGGCAAAATTCGAATCCGAGCCGGGGTTCAATGCCGCAGCTTTTCGTGACGGATTTCAAAGCTTGGCCACGCGTCGCGAGATGGATTGGTCCTTGCGTCTGGAAAAAACCCAGCCGAAAACGCTGATTATGGCCTCAAAGGGCGATCATTGCTTGAATGATTTGCTTTATCGTCATCGCCGCGGCCGCCTCGGTGCCGACATTGTTGCAATTGCGTCCAATCACCTCGACACAAAATGGCATGCCGACCGCAATGACCTGCCGTTTTACCATATTCCCGTGACGCCAGAGACCAAACCGGAAGCGGAACGCCAACTGCTCGACCTGATCGCGGAAACCGGATCGGATCTGGTCGTGCTGGCGCGCTATATGCAGATCCTATCAAACGATCTGAGCCGCGCTTTGGAAGGGCGATGCATCAACATCCACCACTCTGCCCTACCGAGCTTTAAGGGCGCGCGCCCATATCATCAGGCCCATCAACGGGGCGTCAAACTGATCGGCGCGACCGCCCATTATGTCACCGCAGACTTGGATGAGGGGCCGATCATTACGCAGGATGTAGCCCCGGTCGACCATCGTCTCTCGGCCATGCGCATGGCGGAACTGGGCAAAGATATCGAAGCGCGGGTCCTCGCGCGTGCAGTCAAAGCCCATGCTGAAGGACGCGTCTTTCTCAATGGGACCAGAACCGTGGTGTTCGAATGACCGCGCACAGCTTGCATATGAAACGCGCGATTGAACTCGCGAGACTGCAGAACGGCCGGACGACGCCCAATCCGAGTGTCGGTTGCGTGATATTAGATCGCGATGGTCAGAAGCTCAGTGAAGCCGCTACTGGAGATGGCGGGCGTCCGCATGCCGAACAGCTCGCTTTGACCGATCTTCCAATTGGTGCGGCCTCCGGTGGAACCGCCTATGTCACTCTAGAACCCTGCCGTGAACGCTCGTCTGGTGAGCCGTCTTGCTCTCAGCGCCTGCTCGATGCCGACATCGCAAAAGTGTACATTGCCACCCGCGACCCACACCCATTGGGCAGCGGAGGTGCGACGCGCCTGAGAGAAGCCGGCATTCAGGTGGAGCTTGGCCTTCTCAAGGCTGAAGCGGATGAAATTTACCAAGAGTTTTTTGCCGAACACACGTCCACATAACCGTGGCTGCACGATCACAGCACAGCTCGCGCTATGGTGAACCCTGAAAAACTATCTTGACCTTAACCTTTTGAGTGTCAGCTTCTAATTCCAAAGCGTGGAAATGGAACGGTCCCATGATCGGAATCGTCGTTGTCAGTCACGGAAAGCTTGCGCACGAATTGGTGCGTGCGGCCGAACATGTGGTTGGCCCTCAAGATGCATTTGAAGCCCTCTCGATCGAAGCGGAAGATGATATTGATGATCGCCGCGATGAAATCCGGGAACGGGTCAAAGCTTGCAACACCGGCAAGGGTGTCATTATCCTGACAGATATGTTCGGTGGGACGCCGTCCAATCTCGCCCTCTCAAATCTTTCAAGTAACAAAGTCGATGTGATCGGCGGGGTGAACCTGCCGATGTTGATTCATTTGGCGCAAATTCGTTCAGACCTCACACTGCAGGAAGCAGTGCAGGCCGCCAGCGACGCTGGCAAGCGCTATATTCGAATTGGCTCGCAAGTTATGAGCCGAACCAAATGACCCCGCAAACGCGCAATGTTGAAATCGTAAACCGCAAAGGATTGCATGCCCGCGCGTCTGCAAAACTGGCGGAATTGGCGCTAACCCTGCCTACGATCGTGACGATCAGTTTTGAAGGCGAGCAGGCCGATGCACGATCCATCATGGACCTGCTTTGTCTCGGTGCTGGAATTGGCAGCCGGGTGCAGCTGAGCGCCGAGGGCAACACGGCCGGGGCCGCGCTGGATGCGGTTGAAGCTTTGATTACGGACGGCTTTGGCGAGTTGGCGGAAGATGCCGCCTGCGCCTGCAAATAGACCCTAAAGCACCAAGGGTGCGAGCCAGTATCCAATTGCCGTGATCACGACAATGCCGATCAGATTGATCCGCAAACCGCGCTGAATCATCTGCCCGATGGGTACTTGATCCGTGGCGTAGATGATTGCGTTCGGGGCTGTCGCGACTGGAAGCATAAAGGCGCAGCTTGCCGCGACTGCGGCTGGCGCGAGAAGGCTTTCCGGGGCCGCCCCAATCGCAGCGGACAGCGCACCCAGAATCGGAGCCAATGTCGTCATCGTTGCGACATTACTGGTGAGTTCGGTAAGAAAAATGACCAGCGCGACGACGGCCGCAATAAAAAAGATCGGAGGCAAGACAGACAGTGAAGAGAGGTTTTCGCCGATATAGGTAGACAGGCCTGACCGGGTCACAGCTTGTCCAAGACTGATCCCACCACCGAACAGGATTAGGACACCCCAAGGCAGCTTCACCGCCTCTTCCCAGTTCAAAAGAGCTCGATTTCGACCCGCGCCGGCAGGAACCAAGAACATAATAATCGCACCGCCGATCGCGATTCCCATGTCGCCGAGAGCCATGATCCAAGGCACATCAAATCCTGCGGCTTCGGCGGCATGTTGCACGGGCACCCGGGCGATCCAGAAGAACGCAACCACACCGAACACTGTTGCAGCGCGAATTTCGGGAGCGGTCATCGCACCCAATTCTTCTCGCTGCGTTCGAATTTCTTGTATCGCCGCCTCACCCGTCCCAAGATTAGGAAGACCGCGTGACACAACCCACCAAGCAATTGGCACCAGCAACGCTGCAGCCGGAACACCGAACATCATCCAGGTACCAAATCCGATTGAAGAGCCCGTGTTTTCTGTACGCCAATCGATCGCAATCAAGTTGGTTGGCGTTCCGATTGGAGTCGCACCACCCCCAAGCGATGCAGCATAACAAACGCCCAATAAGAGCGCGGTTACGAATTTTCCGCTTTCGTCTTTCAAAGCTGCTGCTGCGGAGATCGCAATCGGGACCATCATCAACGTCGTCGCAGTGTTCGAGATCCACATGGACAACAATGTGGTAGCGATCATGAAACCAAAAATCAGCGAAGCTGGGTGCGACCCGACAATCGAGACAACGTTCAAGGCGATGCGTTTGTGAAGGCCCCACCGCTCAATCCCAAGTGCGATGATGAAACCGCCCAATAAGAGCAACACAATCGGGCTCGAGTAACCTGCGGCGGCTTCCCGCGATGTGCCAGCACCGATCAGAGGGATAATCACCAGCGGCAGAAGCGATGTGACGGGAATCGGAATCGGCTCCGTCGCCCACCAAACCGCCATCCAGACCATTAAGGCTCCTACGGCCCAGGCGGAAAAACTGAGTTCCGATGGCGCGCCATAGAGAAGCATAAGAACTGCAGCAGACGGGCCCAGTATAAGCCCGATACGCTGAGACAGTGTAGTAGATTCAGTCATATTATACTGGGCAGATTTTGTTGAGAGAAGTCAAGGTTTTACTTCTAAAAACAAATCATCGCGATGGACAATGGCCGGACGCCCGCGAAAGCCCAGTTCCTGCTCAATCTGGTCTGACTGCAAGCCCGCAATGCGCATCACATCCTCAGAACTGTAAGCTGTGATCCCTTTCGCAATCTGTGCTCCATCTGGCCCTTTGATCGCTACGGCGGCCCCGCGTAGAAATTGTCCCTGTGCTGCGGTCACACCGACGGGCAAGAGACTTGCGCCGCTTCGCAGCGCGTTGGCAGCCCCAGCATCCACAATCAGAACCCCCTCTGGCGACAAGTGGCCTTTGAGCCAAATTTGCCGCGCCGATTCAGGTGTCATGTCTGACAGGATCCAGGTCGCACGCGCGCCCTCAACAAGAGCACTCAATGGGCGGTCGCGGTCACCTTGAGTGATCACCGTGGCGCATCCGGCGCTCTGGGCGATCTGCGCAGCGATCAGCTTGGTCGCCATGCCGCCGCTACCCACATCCGCATCGCGATTGCTGTCGCCAGCCATAGCGCTGATCTGATCCGTTAAAGTCTGCACGATCGGAATATGCGTGGCCTGCGGCGAGCGGCGCGGGTCTGCCGTATACAGGCCATCAACATCAGAAAGTAAGATCAGAACATCCGCGCCCATCATCTGAGCCACTCGCGCCGCGAGGCGATCATTATCGCCATAGCGAATTTCGTCTGTCGCAACCGAATCATTCTCGTTGATCACGGGCACCGCACCAGCATTGATCAGCGTTTCCAGCGTCGCCGAGATTCGGTATCCTCCAACGTCAAAAGCGTTTGTGCCACGGACACATCGTGGTGGGCAAAGGCTTGCGCCATCGATGCCATGAGAAGGGGTTGGCCGAGCGCCGCTGCGGCTTGCTTTTCTTCCAGTTTGCGCGGGCGCTCCGAACCGAGATGATTGCGTCCGAGCGCAATCGCGCCAGAAGAGACAAGAATGACATCCTGGCCAGCCTTACGCCAGCTAGCAATGTCGAGGGCAAGGCTGTTGAGCCAGTCCTGGCGTGCCTCCCCAGCCTCTGCGACCAACGCTGAGCCGATTTTGACGACGATCCGTTTTGCCGACCTCAATAATTCTAAGGGCGCAGCTGTCATCCTTCGAGCGGGCTCCAGTCATCATCTTCAGTCAATGCTTCGTCGCCTGCGACGGCGATCTCTCCTAGAGTCCTAAACATCAGGCCGAGCGCTTGTTTCACACCCTCGCCGGTGACCGCAGACAAGCGCAGGGGCTCATGTCCACACGCCGCTTTCAGGAGTTTCGCCTGCTCATCGACCAGTTCGGTATCGAGCACATCAATCTTGGACAAAGCGACCAGCTCGGGTTTTGACGCGAGCTCGGGATCATAGGCTTCAAGCTCCTCCCTGATCGTCAGATAGGCTTCATCGGGATTGTCCTGCGTGCAATCCACGAGGTGAAGAAGCACCTTGCACCGCTCAACGTGACCGAGGAAGCGGTGCCCCAGCCCGATGCCCTCAGCCGCGCCCTCAACCAGGCCTGGAATGTCGGCCAATACGAACCGTGATCCGACCCCTAGATCAACAATTCCGAGGCCAGGATGCAAAGTTGTGAATGGGTAGTCGGCAATTTTTGGCTTGGCCGCAGTGGCGCGGCTCAAGAATGTTGATTTGCCAGCATTAGGCAACCCCAAAAGGCCTGCATCTGCGATCAGTTTGAGGCGCAGCCACAGCGTGAACTCTTCACCAGGTTCGCCAGGATTTGCACGCCGGGGGGCCTGATTGGTGGAGGTTTTAAAACGCAGATTGCCCCAGCCGCCATTGCCTCCACGGGCCACCATGACGCGCTGACCGATCTCGGTCAGATCCGCGATCAGAGTTTCCTGATCTTCTTCGTAGATTTGCGTTCCGACCGGGACCTTGATGACTTTGTCAGCGCCGCCGCGGCCATGGCGCTGTTTGCCCATCCCATGCCCGCCACGCTCCGCTTTGTGGTGCTGTTGGTAGCGATAGTCGATTAGCGTGTTGAGCCCTTCGACCGCTTCGACATAAACATGCCCGCCGCGACCGCCATCGCCGCCATCCGGGCCGCCAAATTCGACATAGGCTTCGCGTCGGAAGGAGGCGCACCCATTTCCGCCGTGTCCGGCTTTGACATAAATTTTAGTCTGGTCGAGAAATTTCATGATGGCTCTTTTTCGCTAATGTGCGGCGAGACGCAAGGCCAGGCCTGGATCCGTGCCCTTCGTATACCGGATGGCCGGGCTCTTCTTTCCACGCGCTTTGCCGAAAAGCTCAACCTCTCCGACCGCTTTGAACCCGAGTTTCATCAAGACACGACCGGAAGCTGGGTTATCGACAAAGTGGCCTGATACGAATTTGTTTATCCGCATTGTCTGCTCCGCCCAAGACATGACCGCATGTGCAGCCTCAGTCACGACACCCTGTCCCCACCAGGGTTTCGCGATCCAGTACCCAATTTCCCAAACATCCAGAGGCTTCAGGTCTAAGCCAACACATCCGATGACATTATTGTCCTGTCCGGTGATCAAGAACACATAGGCCGTGTCCTCAGCCCAACCTTTCGGGATGCGCAGCAGCCACTCCTCAGCATCACTTAATTGGTAGGGATAGGGCGCGCGACCGAGGTTCCAGGCAACATCGCGCTCGCTGATATGCCGGGTAATGCTTTCGGCATCATCCAGCAATGGCGGGCGCAGCAAAAGTCGCTCTGTTTTCAAGATGACGGGATTGACCACATCCTGCTCCCTAAAGACGATTATCCATGGCGACCCGAGTGGAGACACTTAGCGCATACCGCCACGCTAAGTCCTGCCCCCCGCGCGCGGCGCTGTAAAT
>JAYZAM010000224.1:0-3970 GCA_036339715.1 Pseudomonadota bacterium
GACATGCATCAGCGGAAACGGTGGCACGCTTGGATAGAAGGCCTTCATGGCCAGATGCAGCATCACCGCACTGTCCTTGCCAACCGAATACAGCATGACGGGATTTTCCGCCACGGCCGCTACTTCGCGAATAATATGAATAGACTCGGCCTCAAGCCGATCAAGATGAGTCAGGGAGGTCACGGATTTAGCCCAATTCTGGTCGAGATTTGATTTGCCCCACATAGAAATCTAGAGTCCTAAAAACAACTGGAGTTTGGTGTTAGCTCCGCTTAAGCAAGCGCCATGCCGCAACGTCGTATCTGGCGCCATTGCGCAGAAAATGATCCAAGACAGCCAATAAAACACTGGAGAGCGTCCGTATGAGCGAGCAAATGCAGCAAATCGTGCTAAAGCAATATTGTGACGGCCCCCCGAAACCTGAGGACTTTGAACTGGTTCAACGGGACGCGCCGATTCCCAATCAGGGACAGTTCCGGGTACGCCACATCTGGAATTCCGTCGATCCTGGCACGCGCTCGCGCCTGTCCGGGGGAGATAGCTATGCCGCCGCTCTGCCACTCGGCAAACCAATTGACGGGTTCAGCGTCGGCATCGTTGATGCTTCAGAGCACGAGGGCTTTCCCGTTGGCACCAAAGTGTTTTGCGCTGGCGGCTGGCGGACGCATACCATCCAGAATGGAAAAGGCTTCATCGGCATCGTGCCAGATGCGGTGCCCTTGCCTCTATCATTGTGGATCGGTGTCCTCGGCGTGCCGGGACTGACCGCCTGGTTTGGCTTGAAATCAGTTGCGAAGTTTCAACCCAGCGATCGGGTTTTGGTGACGTCAGCTGCCGGCCCGGTCGGGGCGACAGCGGGCCAGCTCGCCAAGGCCGGCGGTGCCGCGCAAGTCGTTGGTATCGCAGGGAGTGACGCAAAATGCGCGTGGCTCGTGGAGGAAGCCGGCTTTGATCATGCGATCAATTACAAAAGTGTGCCGGATCTGGACGCCGCGATCAGCGCAGCCTTCCTCGAAGGGGTCGATCTACTCTTCGACAATGTTGGCAATGAAATGGTAAATCGCGTCCTGCCTAAAATGCGGCTGAACGGGCGGATTTGCATTTCGGGTCAGGTGGCGGATTACAATCTTTCACCGGAACAGACCCCAGGCATTGTCAACACAAAGCCCTTCATCACGCATCGTGTCCTGATGCAGGGGCTCGTCGTATTTGATTTCGCGCGCGAGTTTCCTGTCGCGTTGAACGAGATGGCAACCCTGATTGGAAAAGGTGAGCTGAAGCTCAAGGAAGAACGATTTGAAGGGATCGAGACCATGCCCGAAGCCTTCTGCGGTTTGTTTCGGGGCGAGAACTTTGGACGACGTGTTGTACAAGTTGGAGCAGAAGCCTAACACTTCTCCACGGAACGGTTGAGCGGGCGACCCTTTCTCGCCCAGACCAGGAGTGGGAAATGAAACAAGCTATAACACAGCTATGGGCTATCGGCTTGGCGCTGCTTTTGCCTTTCACGGCACTCGCGCAGGAACAACCCGCCCCATTGGATGAGAACTTTGAGCCGATTGAAGCGGTGCATCCGGTCTGGGAGGCCTTCGAGCCAGAGTTCACGCCCTATGTCTGCCCCTACCATGCGCAAGCTCCGGAATATGATCCGGAGGAGTTTCGCTGCGGCTATGTGCTGGTTCCGGAGGACCGGACCAATCCTGAAAGCCGCCTGATCAAGCTCTCTGTGCTGAAAATCGCGTCGACGACGGATAACCCCGAGCAGCGGGCGGTTATTCGTCTTACCGGCGGCCCCGGTGGAACGTCGCTTTCTGCGGGCCGGATCGCAGCTTACCAGCGCGCGGACACAAAACGATTTCGGGATGCTGCGGATCTCATTTTCTTCGACCAGCGCGGGATCGGATACTCCGAGGCGCATTTTTGCCGCGCGACGCCGCGCGAGTTCCAGTTCGGGGTGCCGACCGAAGAAGGCGGTGCGATCCGGATTGAAGCCCTTAAGAAATGTGTCTCTGAGGCGCGCGCAGAGGGGATTGCCGTCGATGCCTACTCGACCTGGCAAAACGCCCTTGATGTGCGCGATATTCGCAGGGCGCTGGGGTACGAGCAATGGACCTTGTTTGGCGTGTCCTATGGCACTGAGCTCGGCCAGGCTGTCCTGGAAGTTGATGAAGAAGGGGTTCGCGCCGCGATCCTCGACAGCGTCGTCCCGGCGGATCCGGCCGACTCCGGCGGATGGAGCGGGATCGCGTATGGCTTCCGTTCCGCGCTAACCGCGATTAGCGAAATCTGTTCAGCAGACAAAGCGTGCGCCCGCGATATTGGCGCCATGGACGAGCGCTTCGTTCAGGCTATTGCGGCACTGGATGAGACCCCTCTCATTATCGACGACCTGGACCATGGCAGCTATCTTGATGGCCGAATTGTCCTTGATGGTGATCTTGCGGGCGGTGCGGTGTTTCAAGCTCTTTATATCGCGCAACTCTATGGCGATTTTCCAAGCCTCCTTCGGGCGCTCGAAACCCGTGATGCTGTGGCGATGAAAGCCTATGTCGAAGTTTTGGGTCGCCCGATCGACCATAATGCCGGCAATGGCATGGAACTGATTGCCAATTGCCGAGGGTCCGCCGTCAGCAGCGATGAGCAGATCGAGCGCATGCGGCTGGAAGAACCGGTACTATCGCAATGGATCAATACGGTGTCCTGGGGCGAAACCTGTAAGCAGGTTTATGAGGTTAAACCCGATCCGACGGTCAAGCGTCTGTCGACGGAGGTGCCAATCTTAGTGGCCGCGGGCACGGTTGACCCGATCACGCCGCCAAGCTTCGGTCAGATTATTCTGCCCGGTTTGCCAAATGCGCAATATGTCGAGTTTCCCTATACGGGCCATGGCGCGCTCTTCTCGCACTCAAATGGCTGCGGTGGCGATTTATGGGTGCAATTTGTGAGCGACCCGACACAGCCTCTCGACACGGCCTGTATCGCAGAGATCCCAGCACCGGTTTTCCTGACCAAGCTTCTTGAAACCAAGGCGCCTTATCAGTTCGCGCGAAAACTGCAGGCCGGCAATTATCCCCACCTTGTCCTTGCGCTGGCGGGAGCGCTCCTGATCAGCCTCGTGATGTTTCCAATGGGTTGGATCGCCCGGAGCATCCAGGGTCGTGAGGTTCAAAATTTGGCTCTGGCCCGTCCATTGGCCTGGCTCGGGGGCCTGGTCAGCTTACTCGGCCTGGTGTGGGCGGTGATGCTGATCCTACGCACTGCCACCCAGCATGCGATGGCTCTGCCCCTTGGCGTGCTGCCCGCAACGGGATGGGCGTTTTGGATCGGTTTGCTCGGGTTCGGCCTGACCGCCTTCGCGCTGTATCGCGGTCTGCGTAGCGGTGGATTTGGTCGCGCGCAAATCGGCAGCTCAATCGGATTGATACTGACCTGTCTCGCCGCCCTCGGGCTCCTGATTTTTGTGACATCACTCGGTCTCGGGCCGATCTGACCCTTTCAGACTTCTTACCGAAACGTCTGAAATTCCGACGCGTATCACGGCGCTATTTCAACCTGTTTACCCTAGCGTGGCCCAAAAATAATGGGGCAAACATCGTGGCATCAGATTTTGAAAGTATTCGCACCGAACTGGCGGACCAGAAGGATCAAGCGTCTTCGGGACAAGCAATGTTCCTCTTTCTACTCATCGCTGTTCTGGTGATTGGCGCGGGGATCGGATACCTGGTCATCCCACGCGGCGAAGCGCCAGGATCGGTCACCGTCGCGGAGCATAATTCAACTGCCGTAAAGACGACCTACAAAAAATCCGAACTCAAACGGATGCGACGCGAAGCCTTGGCTCAGTTCCGTGAGACTCAGGCGGAACTTCGCCATTGTGCGTCCGGACAACGCCAAATGAGTGTCGTTCTGAAGAGTTATACGCAACGCAATCAAGCGGCGTATAATGCCTGGCAGGATATGTTCGAAATGA
>JAYZAM010000225.1:0-10334 GCA_036339715.1 Pseudomonadota bacterium
TGAAAATGAGCTCTGTCCGGGTGCGGGCCAAACGACCACATCAATTGCGTTGCAAATGATGGAGGCTTGTTTGGCCCGCACTATTTTACATCTCGATTCCTCGGCGCGCACAGACGGGTCGGTGACACGTATCCTAAGCCAAAAACTGGTTGAGAAACTCTCTGACGCAGACACAGCCATTCTGCGCCGCGATATCGGACAGTGTCCATTGCCGATTTTGACCGAAGACTGGGTCGCGGCGAACTTCACGCCAGATGAAGCCCGGAGCCCTGCCCAGCACACCACGCTCGCGCTTTCCGATGATCTGATTGCCGAGCTTGAAGCGTCCGATACGATTGTTATCGGTGTCCCGGTCTATAATTTTGGAGTTCCCGCAGCGTTCAAGGCGTGGGTCGACCTGGTCGCGCGGGCGCGCAAGACCTTCCAATATACTGAAAATGGCCCGGTAGGTCTTCTGGAGGGTAAGAAAGCCTATGTGGTGATCGCCTCTGGTGGGACCCCGTCAGGTTCAGAGATCGACTTTGCTACGCCATACGTGCGTCACGTGCTTGGATTCCTTGGCATCCACGACGTTACAATCATTGCGGCTGATCAGTTGATGGCGACTGGCGACAGCAAGGTCAGCGCGGCACAGGAGCAGATTGACGCGCTCGCCGCTTAATCTTCACCGCCTTTCGCGCTGGACGCTGTAGCAAATACTACTAATCTCTCCTGTAAATCACGGGAGAGATTTACCATGTTCAAGCGCTTGATTGCTGCGGGGGTCACCGCTGGTCTATTATCATTTGGAAGTCAGGCGCAGGATGCGGCGGAACTCGATTCGGACATCGAAGCGACCGCGAAACTCCTGATCGAACGCGCCAAGACAGATGAACGAGGACTGGCCTTTGTTGAAGATCTGACCACGGAGGTCGGACAAAGACTGGCTGGCTCCGAAGCCGAAGCGCGGGCCCGCGATTGGTCGGTTGCGGAGCTGACGGAACTTGGCTTTGACACGGTTCGGATCGAGCCGTTCGAAATCCCGTTCTGGTCACGCAAATCAGAATCGGTTGCAGTTCTTTCACCCAGCCCGCAGCCCCTTGTGGCGACAGCGCTCGGCGGCTCGGCTGCCACGCCCGTTGGCGGGGTCACGGGAAAGGTTGCGCGTTTCGAGAGCCTCTCAGAGTTGCGCGCAGCACCCATTTCACAAGTAGATGGCAAAATCGTCTTTATCGATGAGACGATGATCAAAACAATGGACGGCTCTGGCTATGGCATGGCGGTGCGCAAGCGCAGTCAGTGCGCTGAAGCTGCGTCTAGCAAGGGGGCTATTGCCTGCCTTATTCGTTCGGTTGGAACGCAGCCCCACCGCATGCCTCATACCGGCATCATGTCGCGCGATGGTGCTGAAGGAGCCGGGCCTGTCGCCGCGATTTCCGGTCCAGACGCGGATCAGCTGACGCGCCTGCTCGAACGCGGGCCAGTAACGGTATCGGTTGATATCCAGACCGAGATTAAAACCAATGCGCCGTCCGGAAATGTTATCGCCGAACTGACCGGCACCGACCTCAAAGACGAGATCATCCTGCTGGGCTGTCACCTCGACAGCTGGGATCTCGGCACCGGGGCGCTTGATGATGGTGCCGGATGCGGCATTGTCGTCGGCGCGGCGATGCTCATTGCGGGTTTAGATGAACGCCCGCGCCGGACCATTCGGGTTGTCTTATACGGCGCCGAAGAGGTCGGACTGTTCGGGGCGACGGCCTATGCGCGCGAGCATGGTGACGATCTCGACAAGCATGTGCTCGCATCGGAAAGCGATTTTGGAGCGGGACCCATCTGGCGCTTTCAGACCCGGTTTGGCGAGGCAGCTTTGCCTTGTGCGCGCACGATCCAGAACCTGCTTATGCCTTTGGGTGTGACGCCAGATGACAACCGTGCCTTTGGCGGACCGGACATTGGCATTCTGGCGCGCGCAGGTGTTCCCGTCGTGACACCTGGCCAGAATGGTATGGACTATTTCGATTATCATCACACACCGGACGACACGTTCGACAAGATTAAACCGGACGAGTTTCGGCAGAATATCGCGGTCTATGCGGCGTTTGCCTATATCGCGGCGGAGACCGGGTGGGACTTTCGAAAACAGCCAGAACCTGAGGATATCGGCACCGAATGACGCCCGAAGCCGCTCTCTGCGAAACAGTTCGGTTCACAGCGGCGCGCAGCGAGCTCGTCGCAGAGGCGTCTAGCTTCGATCCCTGGCTGGTGACAGGCAGCGTGTTGATGGCGCAGCAGGCCTGTGCGCTGGCGCTCCGGGCCGCAGGCGATCCAATCCCGGAACAGGCCGGAGCGACGGAACTCTTGCTTCGCGCGGCCACAAAGGACCGGTTGCCCGCCCCGTTTACGTTGCCCTTTGGCGCAAGCGCGCGACAGAACTTTGATCGCTTGGTCGAGGCACGGAACAGTTTCATGCATCCACGCGGCATACTTTGGCATGCCAGTCAGCAAACCCTGTCGCGGGGACTACCTGTGGCGGCGGGTGTGGTGCGCCATCTGATCCTCACACAGCCGGTCTTGAACGATTTGGTCGCGGCGGATCAGCAGGGTGCGCTTCGCGATGGACTGGCGACAATAGACTCGCTCGCCGCGTTTCTCGACGACTAAGGGGCCATGCAAGCTCGGCCTTGGATGGGGTCAGAACTGCATTCATAGACCCGCACCCAGTCTACCAGAAGCTCTGCCGGGAACGAGGTCGCATCAAATCTGTTCTCATTCGTATTCTCGGGAAAATTTCCGCCGACGGCGAGATTGAACATCAGATAGAAGGTTCGATCAAAAGGTGCATTGGCATTGCCACTTGCATTCGGCGCTGTGGTAAACCAGTCCGATGTCGTCGCACGATGGTAATGCAGGTCATCGATATACCAATCGATGACACCCTCGCCCCATTCCACGGAATAGACGTGATACCCGTCTTGCGGCAGCGCACCATTCGGAAGACTGGTACGTGTCCCGAATTGCTGGTTTGCTGGAAATGCGTCGCCGAAATGGATGGTACCGTACACGCGGTCTTCGAAGGCGCCGGTACAGTCGTCGCAATTGGCGCCTAGATTGACCGATTCCACAATGTCTATCTCTCCGGATAGAGGCCAGGTGCCATAATGGTCTTCAGCAGGCAGCATCCAAAAGGCCGGCCATGTGCCCTGACCGGCGGGGAGTTTCATGCGCGCGGAGATGCGGCCATACTGCCAATCAGAGATGCCGCGCGTGCGCACCTTGCCTGATGTGTAGGGCTGAGACGCCGTTGACGTCTGATTAAATTCCGGTGGGAATTCCGGGCCCGTAAAGGGTTCTTCCTGGGCGATCAGGCGCAGCAAACCATTCACAATCTGAATATTGTCCGTTCGGTCGGTATAGCATTGGCGCTCATTATTTCCGCCGCCCCAACAACTCTCTTCTGGTGCCCATTTCGCGCGATCGAGATCTGAGCCGTCGAACTCATCATTCCAGACCTGCTGCCAGCCTTTTCCGGCGGGCAAATAATGGGGGCGTGGTGGAGCCGGTTGGGGGGTGGTTTGGGTTGGCGGCGGTGGCGGTGGTGGCGGGGGGGGCGGAGGAGGGGGTGGAGGTGGTGAAACTCCGACGCCCGGATTGGCAGGTGTCGACCCGCCGCCGCTACCACCGCATGCGGTCACCCCGAACGCTGCAACCATCGCCAACAAGGCGATTGATCTTCCAAAAGCACTTGTCCCGCGCATGCAAACTCTTACCGAACGCTCGTGTTGCCCAGAATGATAGTGCTATCATTGCGGGTCCAAGGCGACAAGATCGGAGGTCAGACGCGAGGATCGCGTGCAAAAGAAAACCCCGAGCCAGACGGCCCGGGGTTCTTCAAATTTCGAAATCTGTCAGGAAGAAGCCTATTCAGACTTTTCTTCTTCTGCAGCGGCCTCTTCAGCGGGTGCTTCTTCGGCAGGTGCTTCTTCTGCGGCGGCCTCAGCTTCAGCCGCTGCAGCTTTCGCAGCTTCCTTCTCAGCTTTTGCAGCAGCTTTGGCTTCGGCTTCAGCTTCCTTGCGCGCGGCTTCTTTTTCAGCCTTCTCTTCAAGGCGCTCTTTGGCTTTCGTGCCAGGCTCGCCTTTTTTCGGGTTGTTGCTGGCTTTCCAGGCATAGACCGGTGCTTTTTCGCCTTCGAGCGTGATCTGGCTCAGGAAGCGGGCAACGCGATCGGTTGGCTTCGCGCCTTTCTTGATCCAGTCAGCAGCTTTAGCACCGTCAATTTTGACGCGGCTTTCGCTGTCTTTTGGCAGGCGTGGATCATAGGTGCCGATCTTCTCGATGAAGCGGCCGTCGCGTGGCATACGGCTGTCAGCAACAACGACGCTGTAGAAAGGGCGTTTTTTGGACCCGCCGCGGGCGAGTCGGATTTTGAGGGCCATGGGTTACTCCTAAATATTCGGCGTCTCAGGGTTCGGGGCAGAACCCCTTAATTTTTCGTGGTGGCGAATAACTTCCGCCACGATGAAATTCAAAAACTTTTCAGCGAAGACCGGGTCGAGATTGCTCTCCTCGGCCAGTGTGCGCAGGCGTTCAATCTGCCGGGCTTCGCGGGCCTTGTCGGCGGGCGGCATATCGTTCTCGGCTTTTAGCTTGCCGACGGCTTGCGTGACTTTGAAGCGCTCTGCGAGCGTGTGCAGCAAGATCGCATCGAGATTATCGATGCTGGCACGGTATTGAGCGAGCTGATCAATTGGGGAGGTCATTTCTTCGGCCCCGTCAGTCCAGGAATGTTTGGCAAGCCGCCAGCGCCAGGCATGCCACCCGGCATTGCTGCGCCGCCGCCCATTTTGGCGAGATCGGCAGGGGAGACCCCAGCCTGACCCATCATATTCATCATGCCGCGCATGCCGCCTTTGGACATTTTCTTCATCATGCCAGACATTTGCTTGTGCATTTTGAGGACGCGATTGACGTCCTGCACCGTGACCCCGGCACCTGCCGCGATACGCTTGCGACGTGAGGCATTCAGCAGCGCAGGCTTGGCGCGCTCTTTCTTGGTCATTGAAGAAATGATCGCGGCCTGACGGGCGATGATTTTGTCATCCATGCCTGAGGCGTCGAGCGCTTGTTTGGCTTTCTTGGCGCCGGGCAGAAGGCCCATAATGCCACCAAGGCCGCCCATTTTCTGCATTTGCTGAAGCTGCTGCGCGAGATCATCAAGGTCGAACTGACCTTTGGCCATTTTCTTGGCCATCTTCTCGGCTTTTTCGGCGTCCATCTGGTCGCCGGCTTTTTCCACCAGAGAAACAATGTCGCCCTGACCGAGGATTCGGCCTGCAAGGCGTTTGGCATCGAAGGCGTCGAGCCCGTCCAACTTTTCGCCAGTGCCGAGGAATTTGATTGGTAGGCCCGTCACTGCGCGCATTGAAAGTGCGGCGCCGCCCCGGCCATCACCGTCCATCCGGGTCAGGATCAGACCCGTCAGGGGTAAGCGCTCATGGAAGCGTTTGGCCGTTTCGACCGCATCTTGACCCGTCAGAGAGTCGGCGACCAGAAGCGTTTCGTTCGGCGTGGCGATGTTCGCGATCTCGCTCGCCTCGGCCATCATTTGCTCATCGATAGAGGTGCGACCAGCCGTATCGAGGAAGAGGACATCATACCCGCCAAGCTTTGCCGCTTGCAGCGCACGGCGGGCAATTTCAGCTGGGCTCTGGCCTTCAATGATCGGTAGGGAGGACACAGCATCGCCGCACTGATCGGCGAGGATGGCAAGCTGCTCCATCGCCGCGGGACGGCGTGTGTCGAGTGAAGCGAGCAGGACTTTTTTCTTATCGCGATCGGCCAGGCGCTTGGCGAGTTTCCCGGTCGTTGTCGTCTTACCGGAGCCCTGCAGGCCGGCCATCATTACGACGGCGGGTGGATTGTCGACACGAAGGCCGGTCTCTGCGTCTTCGCCGCCGAGCAGGTCGACCAAACCATCATGAACGATTTTGACGACTTGCTGACCCGGCTTCACCGAGCGGGTGACATCCTCACCGACGGCTTTATCTTTGATTGAATTGATAAAGTCTTTGACGACTGGAAGCGCAACATCGGCTTCCAGAAGCGCCACTCGAATTTCGCGGAGCGCAGCCGTGACGTCTTTCTCCGACAGCGCGCCGCGCCCGAGCAATCCATCAAATACGCCGCCAAGGCGGTCTGTTAGCGCGTCAAACATCGCGTCACTCCTTTAGCCAATCTCTGCCTCAGCAAGAGATAAGCGCTCTTACGCTTCAACACAAAGCAGTAGCGCCCCACTGAGCGAAGCTTCGCCGAGTGGGGGACATCGCCGGGCTCTGGTCCCGGTCAACGCGCACGTACTGTCAGTGCGGTGAATGTTGCGCGCCTAAAGCACGGTTATAGTTTAAAATCAAGCTTCGGTGTCGACGAGGATCTGGTCCAGCCTGCGTATCGCGTCCTTGGCCTCGTCGCGCAGCATCGACAGCACCGCGACATCAACCCATTCTCCATCCGCGAACTTTTCATACTCGCGCAGGACGCCTTCCTTGACCGCACCGAGCGAATGGATTGCGCGAATGGCCACATCATTTCGGTCTTCAACGAACCATTCGATGCGTTTGGCACCCCAGTCGAGGGCGCGTTGGATGAGCAATTTCTGAATTGCGGCGTAAATTCCCTGGCCGCGTAAGTGCGGTTCCAGCCATGTGTAACCTATGCGGACGCGCCGGTGCATCTTGTTCGGACTAATCAGCGCGGTGACACCGACGAAACGGTCATGATCATTTGGGTCGAGCAGGGCGAAGCCATATATTTCGCCACACTGGCTGCGTTTCAGGACGTGATCATAATAAGCATCAAAGCCCGCGCCGCGCTGAATCGCGGGAAGCGAGAGCCAGATCGAGTTGACCGCATCGCTGGCGCGCAGATGCTCGCGAAACCGCTCGTCCAGCGGTTCCAGATGGATGCGATCATTTTCGAGACTAGGTCCGTTCAATTCCATACACCTAAAATGCGCGCGTTGGACACGAAGACAAGTCAATTCTTATCACAGTGTAGCTTCACGCGGCGCGATGGCCCTGCCGGATGACCTTAAAAGGGGGGGGAGGAAAGGGCCCGGCAGGACCGCGCAGGTCGGTGGCATGAGGGATTGGGGATCGGTTGCCACCGGTGCGAGGGTAACGACAAAGCGCCGTTATCCTGTTTCGTCGAGATGGGACGGAGAGAGGATCTTTCAAGACGAAAGACTTTGGCGCCCCAATCAACTAATCGTGACTGTAGCGCCTTGAAGCCCAGAGGTATAATCGATATTTTGGTTCGATCGAATAGGAAAAGTCTATGCATCTTCCAACGCTCAGACAATTAGAGTTTCTCTGTGCTGTGGCGGAACAGGGCTCGTTCTCGAAAGCCGCCGAAACCTGCCATGTCACCCAGCCGACCTTGTCGGCGGCGATCAAGGAAATTGAGGGTCTTCTAGGGGTCCAGCTGATTGAACGTGAAGCCCGTGGGGCGTCTTTAACGCGCGCCGGAGAGGCGGCGGTTGAGCGCGCGCGGTCAATTTTATCAGACAGTGCAGATCTGGTGTCTGCGGCACGGCAAGCCGGGGCGCCGCTGTCTGGCCCGTTTCGGTTAGGCGCGATCCCGACCATTGCGCCATTTTTGTTGCCGCGAACCCTGAAGGCGCTGCGAAAAGCTCACCCCAACTTGAAACTTTATCTGCGCGAGGACCAGACCGAGCGCCTGTTGGAAGCCTTGCGGACGCGCAAGCTTGATGCGGCCCTGATCGCGCTGCCTTGGGAGGCGAGTGGAATAGAAACACTTGAGCTATTCGACGATGAATTTCTCTTGGTCGCCCCCACGGGGCACTCGCTTCTGCGCGGGGCCAAACTCGCTTCAAATGACCTCGCCGATGAAGATGTGCTGCTTCTCGAAGATGGGCATTGCCTCCGCGATCACGCCTTATCGGTGTGTCGATTGCCAGCGCGTCGCGGCGGCGCAGACGTGACCGCGACGAGCTTGCCGACACTTGTGCATATGGTTGCAGGTGGGCTGGGTGTCTCGCTTTTACCTAAGCTTGCCATTGATGCTGGCGTAACCTCCGGAGCCGACGTCGAATTGCGCGCGTTCCAGACGCCCATGATTGGGCGTCGCATAGGCATCGCTTGGCGGACTGGATCGCCGCGTGCCAATGAGGCCCAGATGATAGGTGAAGTCGTCCGCGCCGCCCTCTAAGAGGCGGCAGGCGCGTCGCGATCGTCTATATGGCTGCTGAGATTGTCGCGCGCGCGGAAAACTTCCTCGTCAAGCTCACCTTCCCATTTCGCCACCGCCGTCGCCACGGCGGTATCACCGGTCACGTTGGTCAGCGTGCGCATCATATCTAGCAATCGATCAAAGGGCAGTATGAATCCAATGATCAAAAACGCTTGTTCCTCAGGGATTCCAACTTGCGCCAATGCCAGGCCCGACAGGAACAGACCAGCACTCGGTATGCCGGCCGCTCCGATTGAGACCAGGGTCGCCATAACCGCGACCAGGACGTACTGCGCTAGGCTGACCTCAACGCCCATGGCCTGCGCCCCGAACAAAGCGACCATGCCGATATAGATGGCTGTGCCATCCATATTAATCGTTGCCCCAAGAGGTAACACAGAGCCCGCGACGGCTTTATCAATTCCGAGGTTTTCCTCCGCGCAAGTGATGGTGACCGGTAGGGTCGCTGAAGAACTTGCCGTGGAATAGGCCACGGCCTGGGCGTCCGTGATCCCGCGCATAAAAGGAATGAAGGGTAGCCCCAAGATGCCTTTGATGATGATGCCGCCATACGTGACCACAATGTGGATCGCGCATGCCAGGTAGAGGGCGAAAGCCAGGGTTCCCAGACTCTGCAGGACACCGAGGCCTTGGGTTGCCATAACGGTTGTCATTAGGGCGAAGACCCCGATGGGTGCGGTTTCCATCACAATGATAGTGACTTTCATCATCGCTTCTGAGGCGCCATCGAACCATTTGGCGACAGGCTCAGCGATTTTTCCGGCCATCAGAATGCCCACGCCAAACATGATGGCGAAGAAGATGATCTGAAGAATATTGCCTGTGGCGAGCGCCTCAACCGGGTTGGTCGGAACGATATTGAGCAGTCGGTCTACAATGCCGCCAGCTTGGTCCGCGCGTTCAGCTACCGACTGCATCCGACTGGTATCGGCCCCGGCAAAGGTTTCCGGCGAGAGACTAGCGCCCGGTCGGAAGATCGTCGCCATGATCAAGCCCAGCGTGACTGCGATTGCAGTGGTTCCGAAATAGGTGGCGATGGTGCGTATTCCGAGACTGCCCAAACGCTTTGGGTCGCCCATTGCGATAATGCCCGAAACCAGCGTGAAAAAGACCAGCGGCACGATCAGCATGCGAATCAGGCGCAGAAACAGATCGCCCGCCCAGCTGATCCAGTTCTCGGCAAACGCGCCGCCAGCTTCCGCGCCAAGCCCGTATCTCAGGCCCAGTCCAAGCGCGAGCCCCAGGACCAATGCGGCGATGACCCGCTTCCATAGATCAATCTTGAACCACCAGCTCATGCCCGCTCCCTCAAATAATGCATTTTCCAGACGCTAGTGCGCATTGCGACGCTATTCAACGTGTCAGGCTCAGGATATGAGCATTGCCATGAAACTGCTCGACCATCTGTCATCCGGCTGGAAGGCTTGGCTGATCCTATTTGTGGTGACTCTGTCCGCGACTGCGCCAGGTGTGTTCAATCTTCCAGCGTTAGACAGAGATGAGGCGCGGTTCGCGCAAGCCTCCAAGCAATATATCGAGACCGGTGACTATCTGATCATTCGCTATCAGGATGAGTATCGAAATAAAAAGCCTGCCGGCATTCACTGGCTACAGGCCGGGTCCACGCATTTACTGGGCGACGAGGATAAGCTTGAGATCTGGACGTACCGCGTTCCGAGCTGGCTCGGCGTTGCCTTTGCAACCCTTGCAACGTTCTGGTGTGGCCTCGTCTTTATGGGGCGCCGTGCTGCGTTCCTGGGTGCGCTTTTGTTTGGCGTCACGCTGCTTGTGACCAGTGAAGGGCACATATCCAAGACTGACGGCATGCTGGTTTTCCTGACAACGCTGGGCGTTGGGGCATTGGCGCGACTATACATGGATGCGACTGAGAAACCGAGGCGAATGGCACTGGTCTTCTGGTTCGCGATGGGCGCGGGCCTTTTGATCAAAGGGCCCGTCACTCCAATGGTCGCAGCTTATGCGGGGCTCGGCGCTTGGGTCTGGTCTAAAGCGGCCGAAGGCAAAGGCGGCAATTGGTGGCGTCCGCTGCTGTGGTGGCCCGGACCTTTGCTTGCCGCTGCGAT
>JAYZAM010000226.1:0-12357 GCA_036339715.1 Pseudomonadota bacterium
TTCACCTATTCGCACGTACCCCACTTGTCAGCTTAGGCTATGTGAACAGACCTTTTTCCGCGGTTCTCTAACGCTCTCAGATTGGCGCTGACCCATTTTCTTTCGATCATAAAGTCGATGAATACTCTCACGGTCTGTGCATTAGGTTTTGGATACACCAACCAATTCGCTGATCCATCCTGGCCGCTTGCCGAATGCATCGGAACCCATTCTGATCGTCGAGTGTCAAAACTTTGTTTTCTGGCGACATGGCGATAATGGTCAGGTTCCGTATGGTTCGCAGAACGTCCCGTCCTATACATTCCATTTCAAAGCGAATGGTTCACAAGGCTTAGCAATATGGCCAAGACTCTTCTGATAACCGGCGCAACCGACGGGATCGGGCTCGAGACGGTTAAACTAATCGCCCCGCTCGGGCATAAACTTCTGTTACATGGTCGCAGCGCAGAGAAGCTGGCTGCAGTCACTGGTGCGCTGGCCACCGTCAAAGGCGTCGGTGAGATCCGCACCTATCAGGCTGACCTGTCCGACTTATCTCAGGTCAGGGACATGGCGGAGACGGTCAAAAGCGATGTTCAGTCGATCGATGTTCTAATCAACAATGCGGGCGTCTTCAAAATGGCCAACCCATTGACGAAAGACGGGTTTGATGTCCGGTTCATCGTCAATGTTGTCGCGCCCTATCTGCTGACTAAGGCGCTCTTACCGTTGCTCGGATCACAGGGTCGGGTGGTCAATCTTTCATCGGCGGCGCAAGCGCCGGTCAATCTCCAGGCCTTTCTTGAGAAACAGCCATTCGGGGATGGCGAAGCCTACGCGCAAAGCAAGCTGGCCCTGACCATGTGGTCGATGGGTATGGCCCATGAACTCGGCCCTGACGGCCCGATGATCGTCGCCGTCAATCCCGCCTCTTTTCTTGGCAGTAAGATGGTCAAAGAGGCTTATGGGCATGCCGGTCATGACCTTCGAATTGGTGCGGATATTCTGATGCGCGCCGCGTTCAGTGCAGAGTTCCGTGCGGCGTCTGGTCGTTATTACGACAATGATCGCAAAGCCTTCGCTGCACCGCATCCCGATGCGCTTGATCCCTCAAAGAACCGTCAGCTCATCGACACGCTCGAGCAGATGATCACCTCACCGTGACAACCGGTATTGGCCCGGCGACTATTCAGTATGTCGTTTGATTTTGGTGCCCAGAAGAGGACTCGAACCTCCACGTCCATAAGGACACTACGACCTGAACGTAGCGCGTCTACCAATTCCGCCATCTGGGCACGAAAAAGGAATGGGCGCTATAGCGGGGAAAGCGCGCCAGCGTCAACGGCGAATGTGAGCCGCAGGAGGAAGACCTGGCGCGTTCCCACGCTCTTTGCAATTAGCCAGTGCGGGTAAAGCCGCTTGGCTGCATCATTGCGAAGAGTTGATCCTTGAGCATCATGCGCTCCCGGCGCAGGGAAAACTCTGTCTGATCTGCGACGGGTTCAATCCGTTCTTCCATTCTATGAATGGTACGGTTCACTTCGTGATAGCGCTCGGCCAGTTTGGCAAAATGGGGGCTGGTGCGCTTCAATTCGCTGATCCGGTCTCGCTCATTCGGGAAATCATCGATCAATTCGTGAGGGGTATGGCTCATAAGAAATGGCTCCTCTGGTCTGTCTTGAAACCAGTGGAGCCATTTTTCAGGGGTCCGTCACTCAGGGGTTTTGCTTATGCCGTTGGGTTATTCCGGGTCACTCTGTCGCAATATGGTGCGTTTTCCGGCATGATTAGGGGCAGAAATGACGCCCTCCTCTTCCAGACGCTCGATCAGGGTCGCGGCTTTATTGTACCCGACCTTCAGACGGCGCTGCAGATAACTGGTTGAGGCCCGCTTATCGCGCAGCACAATCGCCATCGCCTGCGCATAGAGGTCTTCATCCTTGTCACCGGTGGAGGTGCCGAGCATGGCATCCATAATAACGCTGCCTGTACCTTCTTCAGGCTCTTCCAGTACGTCCGGATTATAGTCTGGTTCGCCGCCATGTTCGCGCAGCCAGTCAACCACGGCCTGGACCTCTTCATCCGACACAAACGGCCCGTGGCAGCGCTTCGTTTTGACGCCTGCCGCCTGATAGAGCAAATCGCCCATGCCGAGGAGCTGTTCAGCGCCCTGCTCGCCAAGAATGGTCCGCGAATCGATCTTGGTCGTCACCATATAAGAGATCCGGGTCGGGAAGTTGGCCTTGATGGTTCCGGTAATCACGTCCACAGATGGCCGCTGCGTTGCCGTGATCAGATGAATACCGGCCGCCCGCGCCATTTGGGCAAGGCGCTGGACACAGCCTTCGATTTCTTTCCCGGCGACCATCATCAGATCGGCCATCTCGTCGATGACGATGACGAGATTCGGAACATGATCGAGCGGCAGGATTTCCGTTTCATATTGCGGCTTGCCGCGATCATCGAAACCGGTCTGAACTTTGCGCGTCATATGCTCGCCGCGTTTGCGGAACTCTTCAGCCTTTTTGTTGAAGCCTGCAAGATTCCGCACGCCCGCCTTAGACATCAGCTCATAACGCATTTCCATTTCGCGAACGGCCCATTGTAACGCCAGAACCGCCTTTTTCGGATCGGTCACAACCGGTGAGAGCAAATGCGGAATGCCTTCATAAATGCTGAGTTCCAACATTTTCGGATCGATAAAAATGAAACGACATTCTTCCGGCGGAAGCTTGAAGATCAGCGATAGGATCATCGCATTAACGCCCACAGACTTACCCGAGCCCGTGGTCCCGGCAATCAGTAGGTGAGGCATTTTCGCTAGCTCGACCACAGTCGGCGCGCCGCCAATATCCTCACCCAGAGCCATAGGCAGCGCGGCTTTGGTTTTGGTGTAGGCATCATTGTCCAACAAGGATCGCAAGAAGACGGTCTGACGTTCCTCATTTGGCAGTTCGATGCCGATCGCATTCTTACCCGGAACCACCGCAATCCGACAGGACACCGCGCTCATCGAACGGGCGACATCATCCGCCAAGGAAATCACGCGTGCCGATTTGACGCCTGCCGCAGGCTCGAGTTCGAACAGAGTGACGACCGGGCCTGGGCGCACTTCGCGAATACGTCCACGAACCCCGAATTCTCGCAGCACTTCGGCCAGACGGTTGGCTTTGGCGAGCAATTGTTCTTCATCGATTTCGTGGCGTTGCGCCGGCGGGACCTGCAACAGATCCATAGGCGGCACTTTGCGGCCCCGGGATTTCCGGTTGCGCTTGACTTGCGGCTTCGGAATCGTAGCTGAGCGCGGCGCGGTCACAGTTACCGGCTTGGCCGCAGGAGACGCAGCCGGGGCTTCGACCACCTCTTCCTCGACCTCGTACTCACGGACGTCAGAAGGGTCAGAGCTGGCTTTTGAGAGCACATCGTCGGCGCGTGTGATGCGGGTTTCGTCCGCTTCAATAGAAGTGCGCTCCAGGGGCACCTGCCGACGTTTCAACAGGCTCAGGATCCCGCCTGCTCGCCGCGCCGCTCGCGCCCCAGACTGACTGGCGGCGGCTTGCAGAAGACGGGCGTCGCCGCGTCGGAATCCGAGTGCTGAGAAGGCGCAAAGCAGCGCCAGTGCCCCGGCGATGAGACCCGCCAGCAATTCTGGCATCGGCAAGAGCAACGCCTTGAATGGCATGGTCGCGAGATCATGCAATCCATCTCCAATCATCCCGCCAAGACCAGCACGCAAAGGCCAGGAGGTCGGAACCGGCCAGGCCGCGAAGCACGCTGCAGAGAGCGGGATAAAAAGTGTTCCGAGCAACCAGCGGCGTACCCGAGGCGCGCCAATCAAGACCGCGCGCATCGCCCCGCCTATCATCAAAGCCAATCCGGCCACCCAAGCCGACCAGCCAAGCAATTGCCGCATCACGTCCGCGAATACCGCACCGCCCGCGCCGAATAGGTTTTCGACGCTGCGATTGGTCGCTGCGTTCCAACTCGGATCGAGGGGATCATAGGAGCCGACACTCCCACAGATAAACACGCCAAGGGCAAAAGCGCCTGTGCCTGTAATGATCCGCCAAACCGGATCGGAGACTTCACGCACTGGGGCCGCTTCTGCGATTGAATTTGCCATAATCTACACTCCGGTCATGTCGGACGTTCTGAACCAGAAATGAAATTACAAGGACGGCCTTAAAACGGCGCTAACGGACATGAAATTGCCCAAAAGAAACCCCCGGACGCGATGGCGCCGGGGGTAAGTCGGGAGGAAACGCTTCCGAACTCAGGAAGCGCAGGATTGCCCGCCCCGGCACGCGCCGGGGCGGGCAAACTTTTTAGGAGGCGAACTCCGGATAGGCTTCGACGCCTGTATCCGCACGGTCGAGACCGAGTTGTTCGTCTTCTTCGCTGACACGCACACCGATCGTGGCTTTCAGCGCGAACCATACAATGCCTGACAGCACCGAGACCACGACACCGGTCAGGATGACACCGACAAGCTGGCCGACATAGCTGGCATCGCCGGTCAGCGCGCCGTCAGCATCGACAGGCGGCATGATGTGGTTGCCATAAGACGCCGCAACGATGATCGTACCCCAGATACCGCACACAAGGTGAGCTGGGATCGCACCGACAACATCGTCAATCTTCAGCTTGTCGAGCAGTGGAACCGTCAGGACGACCAGAACACCACCGATCGCACCGATCGCAACCGCAGCGCCCATGCTCGGAGCGAGCGGCTCAGCAGTGATGGAAACAAGGCCACCAATCGCGCCGTTAAAGGCCATGGTTGGGTCGACTTTGCCCTTATAGAGGACGGCTGTGAGGATCATTGCAGCCAGGACACCGCCGACAGCCGCCATGTTGGTGTTGGCGAAGATTTTCGCGACCGCATTGATGTCATCGAACGTGCCTGCAGCGAGCTGAGAAGCGCCGTTAAAGCCGAACCAGCCGAACCAAAGGATAAAGGTACCGAGCGCGGCGAGTGGAATGTTTGACCCTGGCATTGGGTTCACTTTCTCGCCGAAATACTTGCCAGCACGTGGCCCGATAATGATCGCACCAACCAGCGCAGCCCAGCCGCCAGTAGAGTGAACGAGGGTTGATCCAGCAAAGTCAGAGAACGCCCACTCGCTGTCGAGGTAGCCGCCGCCCCATTCCCAGCTGACAACAGTTGGGTAGATAATCGCTGTCAGAACAACAACAAATAGGAGGAAAGACCAAAGCTTCACTCGCTCAGCAACGGTGCCTGACACGATTGAGGCCGCCGTGGCCACAAACACCATTTGGAAGAACCAGTCGGAGCTGGCCGCATAGCCCGTATCGAGGGACTCTTCACCTTTCCAAGGAATGCTACCTGGAATGCCGATAATGCCGCCAAGCGCGGTCGAAGCTGGATAGGCAATATTATAGCCGATCAGCCAGAACATCAGACCCGCTACTGAAAACAGTGCGACGTTTTTGAGGGATTGCATCGAGGCGTTCTTCGACCGGACCAGGCCTGACTCAAGGCACAGGAAACCGGCCGCCATGAACATAACGATCAAGCCACCAATCAGGAACAGGTAGCTACTATCGACATATGCGCTGACCGCGCTCGCTTCTTGAGCGTGAGCCGCAAGCCCCGCCATCCCCGCAAGCGGAAGCATAACAGCACCCCGCATTGCTTTTTTCATCCATGAACTCATTGCCCGATATCTCCCGCAGCTCTGGTTAATTGATTTCGGCAAACAAGCCGCCTGCCTGATTTTCTTCCAGAATTAAAAAGATGTTCATCTGCACCGAACCCGCGCATGACCAAATTTCGAGCAGGCTGCGACCCAAACGCCCGTTTGTCTGTCAGGGATGGACCAGAAGCAGCCGAGCTCATAGGTGTAGCGCATGACAGATCGCATCTATGACGTCGCCATTGTCGGAGCCGGACCGACAGGTGCCTCACTGGCCTTGGGCCTTGCCCAGATCGGGCTCGAAATTGTGCTCATCGATGCGCGTGACTTGACCCAGCCTCCGCCGCCAGATGGACGAAACTTTGCAATCGTTACAGGAAGTTGGCGGCTTTTGCGATCGCTTGGCGTGACCGATGCCCTCAGCGAAAGCAGTCAGGCCCTGAACGGATTGGAAGCCATCGATGGCGGAACCCATTATTTTGGGCGGCCTTCGGTTCTGTTTCAGAAAGAAGATCTTGAGAGCGCGGATCCAGATGAACCGCTCGGTCAGATGGTCAAAGCCGAGCCATTGCAAGGTGCTTTGGATCAGGCCATCGCCGAGAATGACCATATCACGCATTTGACACCTGAAAAATTTGAAACCGCTGATGCAGATCCCGGCGCGATCCGACTCTCACTCGCAAGCGGAAAAACGATACGGGCGAGACTTCTGGTTGGTTCTGACGGGATGAACTCGCCCGTAAGACAGGACGCAGGTATTAAGACCGAGGGGCGCGATTATCAAAAATCCGTTTTCACGGCTAATGTACAATTGTCGAAACCGCATGAAGGCATTGCCCGCCAGCTCTTTATGCCAGAGGGCCCGTTTGCGACGCTGCCCCTGACCGGCGACCGCGCCAATCTCGCCTGGTATATGAAACGTGGCGCAGCAGAAGCACTTGCGGCGCTGCCCCACGCAGATATCGAAGCGGAACTGAATTCGCGTTTCGCAGAATTTGCCGGCGAGATGAAAATCGAGGGGCGCGCTGGCTCCTACCCCCTTATCCTTCAGCTCGCGACGGCGCTCACTGCCCCACGCACGATTCTGATTGGGGATGCTGCCCGCCGGGTCAATCCATTGGCGGGCCAAGGTCTCAATCAAGGCTTCAGAGACGTGGCGGCCCTGATCGAACTCGCCCAAGAAACTCTACGGATTGGGGGTGAGATCGGCTCTCCCCAGATGCTGGAAGCGTATAGTCAAGCGCGGCGCCTCGATGGAACCGGGACCGCCTTGATCCTAGATGGGATAGATCGTTTGTTTTCGAATGATTCGACGCTGACGAAGCCCGTTCGAACTCTTGGATTGCTTGCCGCCTCAAAGATTTCACCGCTGCGGCGCTTCCTGGCGCGCAAAGCTAGCGCGACAGAAGACGGTGTAAGCGGTCCGATGGCCGACTGGTAGGCTGCTCGAGCCAAAGCACACCGGAATTGTAGAGATACAAAAATGCGTCCGTAGATTCCTGGGCCGCCCGCGCCGCCAACTCTCCGGCCATGCGGCGATTCGATATGCGCTGCAGGCAGGCGAGTCCGACAAGCGGAATACAGGTCCACCAGGCGACAAAAAAGGCGCCAATAACCCCAGCAAGAAGCATACAGTCTGAGATGATATCCAGCAGCCAGATTCGGTTGGCATAATGGGTGCCCAGTTGCTTCAAGACATCCAGGCGCCCATGCAGATAATCGGCATTCAGCGCCCATGTCTGATCAGGAGTCGCCTCAATCCGAACAGTCGTTCGGACGGCTTCAGGTGCGGCTGCGGCTCTGGCTTGGGCTGACATTCTACACTCCGTCGATCTGTAGAATAGGCGCTAGGGCTTAACGAAACGTCTCCGTTTATTATGAACTCGCTTTAATGGAGAGCGCGTGTAGCCCACCGTCGAATTCAGATTGCAAGGCTGACATCACCGCACGCTGAACCGCAACCCGATTCATGCCCTCAAATGCGGATGCGATAATTTTCACCGTATAATGCGTCTCACCCTCCGGTCGCGCGCCCGCATGCCCGGCATGTTTATGACTGTCATCGATGACCTCGAGCGCGCTCGGCGAAAAGGTTTTTGTTAAAATGTCACGTATTCGGTCTGATCTGTTCATATGTTCTGGTCTCTTTAACCCGAAGCACCTATGTTACGGCGCCTATGGATGACGGATACAAATATCGCCCCAAGTTCACCGATATAAGGGTGAAGCCGCCGGCCGACGAGACGTCGCGTGCAAAAGCTGCGGAAACGCGGATTTGCGAGCACCCGGGATGTGATCTCGCTGGAGAGTACCCCGCCCCCAAACAATTCGGAGACGGGAAGCATCATTTCTGCCAGCGCCATGCTGCGGAATACAATCGTAGCTTCAATTTTTTCGAAACGATGACGGATGAACAAATCAAAGCGTTCAACGAGAATGCGCGATTTGGCTTCAAGCAGACGTGGAAATTCGGGGCAGGTCCAATGGGCGGCGACAAAGCTGGAAAATCCCATGACCCCCGCACCTGGAAAGGCGCCGAATTCTTCGAGGATCGCGCCGCAGCACGGGAAGCACGTCGTGCGAATCGCTCCGCGACAGGCATCGCCAAGCGGGCCCTTGCGGAACTCGATCTGGACGCAGATGCGAAAGCCCCAGAAATCCGGGCGCGCTATGCCGAATATGTCCGCCGGTTCCACCCGGACTCAAACAGTGGCGACCGGTCTTCGGAAGAAAAACTCGCCAAGGTCATCAAAGCTGGCAAAACACTCAAGGCCGCTGGTCTTATGAAGGACTGAGCAGATTGGTTGCAGAGTTTCCAAAATCACTTGTATTACAAGGAATGGAGGACACCCCGAAGCTCTCTTACGCGGCCTATTTTGATCATCCGCTAAAACGCAGCATGGTGCGAACTATCGAGCGACTCTCGGGTCAGCCCTATCTTCAGAAACTGTATGAAACCTATCGCGCAGATCTGGCGCACGAACCGTTTTTTGCCGCCGCGATCAAATTGCTGGATCTTGATGTCGAGTTCAGTTCGCGCAGACTCGCGCAAATTCCCGCAACAGGGCCTCTGGTCATCGTCGCCAATCATCCTTTCGGCGTTCTGGACGGGTTGCTGATTTCCTGGCTGATTTCCCTGCGACGCGATGATTTCAAGGTTTTGACCAATGCCGTCCTCGATGGCGCGCCGGAAGCGCGAGAGTGGCTCCTCCCCATAGACTTCAACACAACCAAAGAAGCCCGCGCAACCAATATCCGAACCCGCGCCGAAAGCCTCGAGCGTCTGAAGAATGGCGAGTGCATCATTGTCTTTCCAGCCGGAGGTGTTTCAACATCGCCAACTCCGTTCAGCCGTCGCGCGGTGGATGATACTTGGAAGCCCTTCACGGCAAAGCTGATCAGTCATAGCCGGGCGCATGTGACGCCAATCTTCTTTGAAGGGCAGAATTCACGTCTGTTCCAATGGGCGAGCCATATGTCGATCGAGCTCAGACTGGCTTTGATCTTTCGGGAAGTGAAGCGGCGGGTCGGCACCGCTCTCCCCGTTCATATTGGCGAGACCCTCACGCCTGATGTGCTGGCATCGGCAGGGAAACGTCAGGAGCTGATGAATTTCTTGCGCGACCAGACCTATGGGATGGCACCGTTCAAGCAGCAGGCTTCGATTGCAAGGGCGCATAAACGCTTCCAGGAATCCAAACCCGCAATCTTCCACTAATTACGGAATATACACCGTATAAATGACCTCGGCTTCGACATCGAACGTGCCGTCGCTTAGATCAATGTTTCCGGTGTTCCAGCGATAGTCCAGATCAAACCGTACAGATTGATCCGCAATGGATCCCGGCGCGATGGCGGTGCGCCGATTGCCGCGGAAGATATCGCGCCCACCCGTCAATGTAGACAGCCGTCTGTACCCATTCCACTGGACCCCGGAAGCCGCGCCATTTCCAGAATGCGGAATTTGCGCGGCGCTGCCGAAGGACAGACCATCATCGGTACCGGACTGGGTCATCCGCATGCGCAGCCGAATGAGATTCAGATCCGCAGGGTCGCCGACCGCAGATGAGACAACATCAATATTGAACGCCTTATTGGTAGCGACATAGAAACTGCTCAGAATATCTGATCGAATAGTTCGTACATCCGTCGTTGCGCGCAACCGAAAGGCGTTCAGCGTATCTGCAGACGACGTAAATCTATCGCCCTGGCGGGTGGTCTGGTTTGGCCCCCCAAGGATGTTCTGGATTCTCAATGTTGCCCCAGTGCCATCGGCAAAGGTTTCATCGAGCGCGCTCAGGGTTCCCGTCACGACCGTATGGACGTCGGTGCTGATCAGATCGGGATCCAGCGCTCCGTTCTCGACGATAAAATCAGACACAATCGGGGTCGTCGCACCAGCATCTGCGGCCCAGACGATCGCGACTCCATCAATGTTAAAGTGCGGGCGATCGATTACATCGCTCGTTGACGGCTGTGATAGATACAAGCCGGCCCCGACAAATGCCGTACCCATCCGAAGCCAGGCCGGCAGTTCAAATCGTTTTTCATCCCTCATACCCTGTCGTTTACCAAAACTCTGTTCGGATACGGATAAGCAGATCGATCGAATTTTATCGAATTAACCAACAAGTTTAGGCCAGTCAGGGCCTTGCTTTTTCAGCTCAATCAAGGTCATTGGCGGCGGTCCAACCAGATGGAGGTTACGTCATGGCGGGAGTGGTCGTTGTTGGCGCTCAATGGGGCGATGAAGGCAAGGGAAAAATTGTCGACTGGCTGTCTCATCGAGCCGACGTAGTGGCGCGTTTCCAAGGCGGGCATAATGCCGGGCACACGCTCGTTATTGATGGCACGACCTACAAACTCAACCTGTTACCGTCTGGCGTCGTTCGGGGCGGCAAGCTGTCCGTGATCGGCAATGGTGTAGTGGTCGATCCGTGGCAACTGCTCTCCGAGCTGGAAAATATGGAACGCGCCGGCGTTAAATTGACGCCGGACGACCTCTTGCTCGCGGAAACCGCCTGCTTGATTTTGCCTTGGCACCGCGATCTAGATGCCGCGCGCGAAGGTGCTGCAAGCGATAATGCGAAAATCGGAACGACCAAGCGCGGTATTGGGCCAGCCTATGAAGACAAGGTTGGTCGCCGGGCCATCCGTGTTGCGGACCTTGCTGATGAAGCGGCGCTTGATCAGAAACTTGAGCGTCTCATAGCGCACCACGCACCCCTCAGAACCGGTCTCGGCCTCGACGCCCCAGATGCCGCCGCTTTGAAACAGGAATTGCTCAAGATTGCCCCGCAGGTCCTTGCTTTTGCAGGTCCGGCTTGGAAAGTGCTCGGTGAAAGCCAGAAACTTGGGCGGCGGATCCTGTTCGAAGGCGCGCAAGGTGTGATGCTGGACGTTGATCACGGCACTTATCCATTTGTCACCTCGTCAAATGTTGTCTCAGGTCAGGCCGCAGCTGGCACCGGGCTCGGACCGCGCGCGGTGAGCTACGTGCTCGGGCTTGCCAAAGCCTATACAACCCGCGTGGGCACAGGGCCATTTCCGACAGAACTGTTTGATGACATTGGTCAAGGGCTCGGTGAGCGCGGCCACGAATTTGGCACGGTCACCGGGCGCGCGCGGCGCTGTGGCTGGTTTGATGCTGTCATGGTGCGCCAAGCTTGTGCGGTCTCTGGGGTGGACGGGCTCGCGCTAACCAAGCTCGATGTGCTCGACGGTATGGAAGAAATCAAGGTCTGTACCGGGTACAAGCTGGGCGAGAAAATCCTGGACTATCTGCCAGCGACAGCGGCGGCACAGGAAGCAGTCGAACCGATCTACGAAACCATGCCAGGCTGGAGCGATTCCACACGCGGCGCACGGTCTTGGAATGATCTGCCCGCCGAGGCGGTTAAATATGTCCGCCGCCTGGAGGAATTGGTCGGGAAGCCATGCGCGCTGGTCTCGACATCACCGGAACGCGAAGACGTGATCCTGATGCGCGATCCGTTCGAGCATCGCTAAGCCCGTCGTCAGACCAAACCTTCCAGATTAGAAGTTTGGCATCTGCCCGGTTGCGGCCCATGGCATTCCGACGGCCAGTATGACACTGATAATGAGACCAATCAGGGCGCGCCCGGCATCTGAACCAACATCCATCATCGCGGCGCCGCGTTCTCTCAAAGCCGTGACGAAGGATATCGCCATCTCGCGACCGGCAAGCAGTCCGAGGAAGACCCAGGTCGTACTCATCGGCACATCATTCATTTCCTTAAAGTAGAAGAGGACGATCGCGTAAATCAGGTCAACAATGGTCGCGGCCCGAATGTCCGTCGTGTGCGTCTTGGACAGAACGATCTTCTGGATCTCACCGCCGCGCGTTTTGAAGATGTAAGCCATCATCGCCGCCATGAGCAGCGCCCCGCCGACGATAATCTCTGGCTTGAACACCATCATCGTAATCGTGCCATCATCTGCGAATACGGGCTCGCGCGGCATGAAGACGAAGATATTGGCAAAGTCCTGAAGCAACCAGGTCCACCAGAGGAACCCGGTCGTGCCCCACTGGAACACTGTCCATAAAGGATGCAGGCGTTCATCATCATCTCGGGTTCGCCCGACCCAGACTTCCCACATCCGAGAAATCAGCAGCCAAACCGCAGCGCCCGCGGCGAACGCAACGACGTAACCCAACAGGGATTTGAGCAACATACTGCCCATAACGCCTTCGGTCGCA
>JAYZAM010000227.1:0-4122 GCA_036339715.1 Pseudomonadota bacterium
GTCAAAGATCATTCGACTAACCCTCACGGTCTGTTCGTGCGCGGATTATTCTGAAGGCGGCTCGCCGTCAAGGTATGATGTCTGCGGAGTGCGCTCGGCAAGTTCCGGAGCGCGCTCTCCGAGATAATTCGCGCCCGCCACAATCAGGGGGTAAGTCCTTGCCTGAGTTACAAATTCCGGAATTTGATCGCGGTCCATCGCGAGATTGAGCAAATATACGAAGAAGATCAGTACGACACCGCCGCGGGCAAATCCAAACAGTCCGCCAGCGACCCGGTCGAGCATACCGATTCCATCAACCCCTTGAATCGTGCGCGACAGGTTTGCGCCAAACCAGGCGACGGCAACATAAACGATCAGGAAAACCATGACGAAGATGATCGCGTCCGGCATCCAGGCTGGGGAGTCGGCGGGCAGCAGAGCATCAAGCTGAGCGACAAAAAACTTGCGGGCAAAGAAGGCAGCTGCGATCGCGGCAATGAACGCTCCGAGCGTGGCGAGTTCACGCATGAAGCCGCGCGCAAGCGCCATCAATGTCGAGACAATCACGATAACGATCGCCACGGCATCAAAGGCTGTCAGGGCTTCCATCATTGGCCGGTTTCCGGTGCAAGCAACTCTACTAAATCAGATAGGCGCTTGATTGGCGTTATCGTCAAGCCTTCTATCGCGGTTGGGCTGCCATCGGGAACATAAGCGCGTTCAAATCCGAGGCGCGCGGCCTCCTTCAACCTTTGCTCCATGCGGGCCACGGGACGGATCGCCCCGGATAGAGCGACTTCGCCGAAATAAATCGCTTTTGCCGGTCCTGCATTGCCCGAAGCGGAAGTTAAAAGCGCCGCCGCAGCAGCTAGATCTCCGGCCGGTTCGGCGATCCGATAGCCACCAGCCACCGAGAGATAAACATCCCGCCCGCCGAGAGATACGCCGCAGCGCGCTTCCAGAACCGCCAGCAACATCGCCAACCGATTGCTGTCCCAGCCGACAATAGAGCGGCGTGGCGTGCCATATGCGCTTGGCGCCACGAGGGCTTGAACTTCGGCCAGCACGGGGCGGGAGCCTTCCATTGCCGCGAAGACCGCTGCGCCGCCGCCGTCATCTGCCTCTGAGGATAAGAACAGGGCGGAGGGCTCACGCGCCGGGGCGAGGCCATATTGGTGCATCTCAAAGATGCCGATTTCATCGGTCGGGCCAAACCGGTTTTTCACCGCGCGCAGAATCCGGAACTGGTGTCCGCGTTCGCCTTCGAAATAAAATACCGTATCGACCATATGTTCGACCACGCGAGGCCCCGCAATCTGTCCTTCTTTTGTGACGTGTCCAACAAGAATGAGCGCGGCGCCGGATTTCTTGGCCCAGCGCGTGAGCTCCTGGCCACAGGCACGGACCTGACTGACACTACCGGGGGCTGCTTCCAGGCTGTCCGACCACATGGTCTGGATCGAATCAATGACGACAAAATCGGGCTTTGCTGATTTCAGCGCCGACAAAACTTTGCGTAAGTCAGTCTCGGTTGCGAGTTGTACGGGGCTGTCTGCGACTTTTAAGCGGCGCGCGCGATCTTGTATCTGCGCCGTCGCCTCTTCACCCGAAACATAGACGGAGTTGAGACCGTTCCTGGCGAGCCGCGCTGCGACTTGAAGCAGGAGCGTGGATTTTCCAATCCCAGGATCGCCGCCGATCAGGGTCGCACTGGACGGCACAATCCCGCCGCCAAATACGCGGTCCAGCTCTTCAACGCCAAGAACGATTCGCTCTGGAGGGCTGGCATCGCCATCAAGTGCGGTGAATTCAGCTTTACCGGATCGCTTGGTGCCGGCTTTCTCAGCCTTTAGGCCACCGGGTGGGCCAGACGATGCTTCTTCGACCAGAGTATTCCATTCCCCACACGCGTCGCATCGCCCAGACCATTTGGAATGGACCGCGCCGCAGGACTGACAAACAAACTGAGATTTCGCCATGCTTTCCGGTTACCCGGCTCCGCTTCGAAGGGGAAGGGGAGAATGCTTTAAGTTGTGTTACATATGTAGTAACAAAAAATTCATATTGTTTTTCGATAAGAATATGCTATATACCGAGTCACAGGGAAGAGAGGATCAACAAACAACCTCGACAGGAGGATAATAAATGACCCTTTCAAAAGCAGCCACCGCACTTATCGCCTCAACCGCAGCACTGATCACATTGCCAGCCATGGCCGGCACCAGCAGTGAGCCCGGTGTCAAACAGCTCAATGTTTCTGTTGCCGGCTATGACCTGACCAAGTCTGCTGACGCACAGATCGTCTATTATAAAATTCAGAAAGCCGCGAAACGCGTCTGCCGCAATAGCCTGGTCCGTGAGACTTTGCGCGAACGGATGGAAGAGCTGGAATGTCGCGAGGACGCCATCGAGTCAGCGGTTGCACAACTCGACGCCCCGACGCTGACATTCGTCATGCACGAACGCACACGCACGTCGTAAGCTTCCCCCCAATTTCCCAGAGGGCGTCGCAATAATTTGCGGCGCCCTCTCGCTTTTCGGCCGGTCTTGTCGCAAAGATTGTGAAATTGCGGGAGAAGCTTGATGAAGATGTCGGAGCAGGGACGTTCGTGGTCGGATGTCAAAAGTGAGTTGCAGGCGCGCGGTGGCAATGATGCCAAGTGGCGCGACGGTCGAACCGCAGTCTATGTCTTCAATGCCGGCGAGGAAATCGCCACCATCCAAAAAGAAGCCTATGCTGCGTTCATGTCTGAAAATGGCCTGGGGCCGCTGGCCTTTCCGTCGCTGGCTCAGATGGAAAAAGAAGTTATCGCGATGGGGTTAGATCTTCTCCATGGTCCCGAAGGCAGCACGGGCGCGATGACATCGGGCGGCACCGATTCGATCACGATGGCGATCAAAACGGCCCGGGATTTTGCCCGATCAAATGGCCGTGCGCGCGAGCGCGCAAACATCGTCCTGCCCCATTCGGCGCACCTTGCTTTTGATAAAGCGGCACATCTCATGGATATTGAGGTGCGACGCATCCCGGTCATGCGTGACGGCAGTTTTGAAGCCGATGTCGAGGCGATGACCGCAGCTTGCGATGCCGATACGATCATGATGGTCGGGTCAGCACCGAATTTTCCACATGGGATTATCGATCCGATCGAGGCGCTCAGTGCCGCGGCGCTCAAGCACGATATATGGTTGCATGTGGATGCGTGTGTCGGGGGATACTTTGCGCCTTTTGCGAGGATGAATGGCGTACCAGTGCCGGCATTTGATTTCGAACTGCCTGGCGTTCAATCGATGAGCGCGGACTTGCACAAATATGGCTACGCCGCCAAAGGCGCATCTACCGTCTTGTTCCGGTCCGAGGCGCTCTACGCCCATATGCCTTTTGACATGAAGCAATGGTCCGGCGCGCCGATGAAAACGCCCACACTTGCGGGGACAAGACCTGGAGGCGCGATTTCGGCCGCCTGGGCGGTGATGACCCATTTGGGGGTCGAAGGATACAAACGATTGCAAGGACAGGTTTGTGAAACGCGTGCCCGGGTCGAAGAGGGCGTCAGACGCCTCGGCTTTGAGGTGCTCGGCAATCCGTTTCTGGGCCTGATCGCATTTCGCCATCCAGATCACCACGCCTTTGCGATTTATGGCGAGATCTATCGGCGGGGATGGTTCACGTCAGTGACCAAGGAACCGCCGAGTCTGCATCTAATGTTGTCGCCAAAGCATGCTGATTTCATTGATGATTATCTTGAAGATCTGGCGGAGGCCCTGAAGGCGGTGGCCAGCGCAAAGGATGCAGAAAAGCTAAAAGTCGACGCGCGTTACAGCTGATCTGCAAAAAAACGATTTCGGCATTGGACAAGCGCGAAGAGGGCCGCTAAGAAGCCGCTTCCCTGTTTGGCCTGCCCGGGTAGCTCAGGGGTAGAGCAGCGGATTGAAAATCCGCGTGTCGGTGGTTCAAATCCGCCCCCGGGCACCAGAACAAATGTGAACATCAATAAAATCAATGTGTTGTAGGACAAAAGTGTCCCACTTTTCGAGACGCTTTCAAAAAGTGGGACACTTTTGTTCCAGATGAGTTCTGGGTTCCATGTGATACCAAGTGACGGTCGGAGATGTGTGGCTTTGTACAACATTCGTGGA
>JAYZAM010000228.1:0-6165 GCA_036339715.1 Pseudomonadota bacterium
AAAGGCGCACGTCATGGCTTCAGCGCTCACCATCGGTCTTTATGTCGGAATCGCCATCCTATTCGTGGTTCTGGTCATGGGCCTGATCAATCTGACCCGGACCGATGATGGTCAGCGGAGTCGCTCAAATCAATTAATGCGGCTGCGCGTGATCGTGCAGGCCGTGATTATCGGCATTCTGGTTCTGCTCGGCATCGTGCTCGGCTCGATCCAACTGTTTTAGAGCAACACATGGTCAAGCTCGATAAAATCTACACACGCACAGGGGATGGCGGGAAAACCCGGCTTTCGACTGGTGAACCGGTCGAGAAATGGCACCCGCGCGTCACGGCCTATGGCACGGTTGATGAAACCAATGCCGCGCTCGGCGTCGCGGCTCTGGAGGCGGACGGTGACCTGCTTGAGGCCATCCGACGGATTCAAAACGATCTGTTCGACCTTGGGGCCGATCTCGCAACGCCTGATCGCGGGAAGAAACTCGAATGGGAACCTCTGCGGATCGTCCAGGCACAAGTCGACCGCCTTGAATCTGAAATTGATCAGATGAACACCTCGCTGTCACCGCTCGACAGCTTCATTCTTCCCGGCGGCCAGGCCCTCGCGGCACATCTCCACGTGGCACGGACCCTGTGTCGGCGTGCCGAGCGCCAGATTGCCGAATTGTCTTCCATGGAGGATGAAATTGTCAGTCCACAAGCGCTCGCCTATGCGAACCGCTTGTCTGACTGGTTGTTTGTCGCCGGCCGTATCGCCAATGCAAATGGTGAGGACGACGTGAAGTGGGTGCCTGGGGCCAATCGCTAGCCGCTATTGAAGTGGCCATAAATGCGCTCAGCCATCGCAGCGGACACACCATCAACCTCTTTCAAGTCCGCCAGCTTTGCCCGGGCAACACCTTTGGCAGAGCCAAAATATTGCAACAGGGCTTTCTTTCGGGACGGCCCAATTCCTTCGATTTCATCCAACGGGTTCTTCTTGATGTCCGCGCTTCGCTTGGCCCTATGGGCGCCGATGGCCCATCGGTGCGCCTCATCCCGAAGCCGCTGCAAATAATAGAGAACCGGCGCATTCTCCGGCAACCGGAAGGGCGCCCGTCCTGGCTGGAAGAATTGTTCCCGCCCCGCATTGCGCTCGACACCTTTGGCGATCGAAACCAGATTGATATCGCTGGGTGAAAGGCCAAGATCGCTAATGGCTTCAATCACAGAGCTGAGCTGTCCAAGTCCGCCATCGATCAGCACCAGATCTGGCCAATTCGCGCCATTCCCCTCATCGCGTTCTTTCAAGGCACGCGAAAACCGGCGGCGCATCACTTCGCGCATCATGCCATAATCATCGCCAGGCTCGAGGGTCTGGTCCTTGATATTAAACTTTCGATATTGCCCCTTGTCGAACCCATCCGGTCCGGCCACCACCATACCCCCAACCATATTGCTGCCTTGGATGTGCGAGTTGTCATAGACCTCGATGCGACGCGGGGGCTCTTCCAAGTCAAACGCCTTAGCAACTTCTTTGAGCAAACGCGCCTGGCTGGCGCTTTCGGCGAGCTTCCGGCTGAGCGCCTCGGCCGCATTCCGTGTGGCTTGTTCCACCAGAGACCGCTTCTCACCGCGCTGTGGGGTTCGGATCTCGACTTTACGATCCGCCTTTAGTTCTAAGGCTTCCGCAATCAGCACACGATCTGCCGGATGCAGATTTGTCATAATCAAACGCGGTGGGGGGCGTTTGTCGTAAAACTGCACGAGAAATGCGGCGAGAATATCGGCTTCACCCTCGCCTTTTTCATGCCTCGGGAAATGGATGGTTGCCCCCCAATTCTGTCCCGCGCGACTGAAAAAGACCTGGACCGATGACAGGCCGCCTTCCATCGTGATGGCAAAGATATCCGCCTCCTCAATGCCATCCGGGTTAATATCCTGCTGGGCCCGAACATGAGCGAGTGCGCGAATGCGATCCCGCAAGCTGGCGGCCCGTTCAAACTCCATGGCCTCGGCGGCGGTTTCCATATCTTGCGCGAGCCCCGCCTGCAGATCCGTCGCTTTGCCACGCAGGAAGTCCGCCGCCTGATCGGCAAGCGCGCGATAATCCTCAGGCGCGATCAGGCCTACGCAAGGGGCCGAACAGCGCTTGATCTGATGCAGCATGCATGGCCGTTGGCGCGTAGAATAGACGCTGTCCTCACAAGTTCGGAGCAAGAAGGCTTTTTGCAGTGTATCGATCGTGCGGGTCACCGCATTGGCGCTGGCAAAGGGACCAAAATAATCGCCCCGGTCCTGTTTCGATCCTCGGTATTTCAACACTTGCGGGGCATCATGATCGCGGCGGATCAGAATATAGGGAAAAGACTTATCGTCCCGCAGCAAAATATTGAAACGGGGCTTCAGCGATTTGATCAGGCTCGCTTCCAGAAGCAGAGCCTCAGTTTCGGTCTCCGTGACAACGAATTCCATTCGCGCCGTGGCAAGGATCATTGCGGCGATACGCTGAGTTTGGCCTCCAATCCTGGTATAAGACGACACCCGCGCTTTCAGGCTTTTCGCCTTGCCAACATATAAGACGGTGTCGTCCTCCCCGAACATGCGATACACGCCGGGCTTCGCCGGGAGACGAGACAGATTATCCTTGATGACATCTACGCCGCGTTTTCGAGGCTCAGAATTCGGGGAATCGGGCATGCCCGCAATTTAGGGTGTCGCGCCGCGAAAGCCTAGAGCTGAAACAGGCCGCTATACGTGCCGCCGCCGGTGCCGAGCAGATAATTTCCGCCAATCAGAACCACGCCAAGCTTCAAGACAGCGCCAGCAAACTGACGTCCAAGACTGCCTGGATTGTATTTTCGGCGCGCGCGCGCCACGATGACATAGATCAAAAACAGTATGAACGCGCACAGATAGAGTGTCCGTTCCGGCCCGGTCAGATCCAAGAAATAATTCTGGACCTCATCAAAATAGAATCGCACGTCGATCACGAACTGATCGATCGCACGCTGATACAGCTCTGTGCTCACACTACGTCCCAAAAACATAGCTCTTATCCTTAGGCCCCAGCCGGAGTCTTCTAAATACACGCAAACGGTCACTCGATCCCTAATTCGAACGTCCAAATTTGAATGAAATTCAAGCCGCGTCCCTGCTTGCGCGACGGCGTATTGCGGCGTACAGGAGCGGCTCTTGATCTGGAGGTTGCAGCAATGTCGAGCCAACTCTTTCTAAGCGATGCCGTGAGCCGCGTGGCACCATCGGCAACGATTGCCGTCACGACGAAAGCCGCCGAGCTGAGAGCCGCGGGCGAAAATGTCATTGGCCTCGGCGCAGGAGAACCCGATTTTGATACGCCGGATCATATCAAAGAGGCGGCAAAAACCGCGATAGATGCAGGTAAAACCAAATACACGCCTGCCGACGGCTTGCCCGAATTGAAGCAAGCGATCTGCGCCAAATTCAAGCGTGATAATGATCTGTCCTACCAGCCTTCACAGGTGCATGTCGCACCAGGGGGCAAGCCAGTCATCTATAATGCGTTTGTATCCACCCTGAATGAGGGTGACGAGGTGATTATCCCTGCACCTTACTGGGTGAGCTATCCAGAAATGGCAAAACTCTGCGGTGGCACACCTGTGATTGTTTCGTGCGGCCCAAACGCGAAATATAAGCTGACGCCAGAAGCGCTGGAAGCGGCCATCACGCCTAAAACCAAGTGGCTGGTGCTGAACTCTCCGTCAAATCCGACAGGAGCGGCTTATACGGAAGGTGAATTGCGCGGCCTTGGCGAGGTTTTGAAACGCCACCCGCAGGTCTGGATTTTGACCGACGATATGTATGAGCATCTGGTCTATGATGGTTTTGAGTATCGCACGATCGCACAAGTCACGCCGGAACTTTACGACCGGACGCTGACCATGAACGGTGTCTCCAAAGCCTATGCGATGACTGGTTGGCGCATCGGATATGCGGCTGGCCCTGAAGAGCTGATCAAAACGATGCGCAAAGTCATCAGCCAGACCACATCAAACCCAAGCTCGATCTCGCAATATGCAGCCATTGCCGCCCTGAACGGCGATCACAGCTTTATGGCGGAGCGTAATGCCGTGTTCAAACAGCGTCGTGACATGGTTGTCGAAGAACTGAACAAGGCTGAAGGCCTCACCTGTGGCATACCTGAGGGCGCGTTTTATGTGTATCCGTCCTGCGCGGGCGCGATTGGCAAAACCGCCCCATCGGGAAAGCTTATCGAGACGGATTCTGACTTTGCTGCCGAGCTCCTAGAGCAGGAAAAGGTTGCAGTCGTGATGGGCGAAGCGTTCGGTCTTTCTCCGGCCTTTCGGGTTTCCTACGCGACCTCGACGGAAGCGCTCGAAGACGCCATGGCCCGCATCCAGCGTTTCTGTGCAAGTTTAACTTAACGCACAACCCATAGGTTTTCTTTATATCTGCAGCGTCTAATTCCAATTTGTATTGAGACATCCTGTCCCCACCTCATGCTCATTGAGATGAAAGGATGATCTGATGAACATTGATATCGGACTCTCTGAAACCAACCGCGATGCCGCGATCACCGCACTAAAAACCGTGCTGGGCGAAACCTATGCCTTGTACTCGAAGACCCATGGCTATCACTGGAATGTCACGGGCCCGAACTTTCAGGCACTGCACGACATGTTCATGACCCAATATACGGATCTCTGGGAAGCTTTGGATACGATCGCTGAACGAATTCGGGCGCTCGGCGCTTTTGCGCCAGGGTCTGCTTCAGAAATTTTGGATGCCGCCTCTATCAGGCCTGACAATGGCGTGCCGGATGCCGAGACCATGGTGTCAAATCTGGCACGCGGCCATGAAACGCTCGCCAAAGCGATCCGGGACGCCATCGCGTCGGCCGAGCAAACCGGGGATGATGTGACGGTGGATCTTCTGATTCAGCGCGCAACCATCGCAGACAAGACGGCCTGGATGCTTCGGGCCAGTCTCTAATTCATGGCAAAGGGGTCGGGGGATTTCGGCGCTTCATACAGTCGATAGCACCCTCGACCGCTCCCCTTCGCTTCATACATGGCTAAATCTGCATATTTGATCAGCGTACTGGAATCGGTGGCGTTGGCCGGTGTGCAGGCCACACCTACAGAGGCCGAGCAGTCGAGCTTCAATTCACCAATCTGAAACGGGCGCGACAGAGCGGCAACCAGGCGTGACGCAAGAAGGCAAGCATCCATTGGATTGGGTATAGCCTTGCAAACAATGACAAATTCATCGCCGCCTAGGCGCGCCGCCCAGTCTTCACCACGAATTGTTTTGCGAATACGCTTGGCGACCTGATTCAGCAATGCATCACCGATCTGATGACCATGCGTATCATTGATCGTTTTAAAGTTATCCAGATCAATCACCAGAAGCCCGACATTCTCGTCCTCGCCGAGCCGCCTGATATTATCTTCTATTCGGGTCTGGAACGCATAACGATTAGACAGGCCGGTCAACATGTCGTGCTCTGCAAGATAGCGCAGGCGTGTCTGATCTTCGATCCGTCGCGTGACATTGGTTCCGACACCCAAATAGCCGATCACATCGCCATTCTGATTGAAGCGCGGCGTCGCGGATAAAGAAATGTGGTAGGCTTTGCCATTCGGATCGCGCAGAACCGAGAGAATATCAGAATACGGCTTTACCGATTCCAGCGCAGTGAGCATTTTTTCGCGCTCATGATCATTGAGGTTGATCACCTTGAGATAATGCTCACCCAGAACGATGGTCTCGTCTGGAAAAATCGTCTTCATCAGACGCCCGCCAGTGGTGATGATGAAACCTTCGAGGTCCGTTTCCCAGTAGAGATCAGTGGCAAAATTGGCGAGATGTGAAAGCTGTCGGTCCGCAACTTCTTCAGCCTGCTTGGCCTGTCGATCATCCCAGATGATCAGAGCTAGACAGATTGTTGTAATCAAAACGGCGAGCACCGCTTCAATCAGCAGAACAATCGGCACAAAATCAAAGATTGCATGAAGCGCGAGAAAGGCAATTTGAAAGGTTCCAAACACCAGTAAAGCAATCACCGTGATCGAATAACCACGGCGCAGGCTTGATCTAGGCTGGAAACTCAACGCACCCATGCTGCGATTTTGCACGCTTGAGTTGATTTTTAGTTATGATCGCGCTGGAAATACTTAACGTCGCC
>JAYZAM010000229.1:0-4617 GCA_036339715.1 Pseudomonadota bacterium
TCGACATGCCAGGCGTCGGTGAGAGCCCACCTGCAAAGCTACCTTATCGTCCATGGATGATGGCCCGCGTCGCCCGCAAACTGTGCGATCAGTTCGGCATGGGGGATGTTGATGTGATGGGCGTCTCCTGGGGCGGTGCCATGGCACAGCAGTACGCGTTCCAGTATCGCAATTCTGTCGGTAAGTTGATCCTGTGCGCCACGACGGCGGGCATGACTATGGTGCCAGGAAAAGTTAGCGCAATCTCCAAAATGGCAGATGCCCGACGCTATACCGATCCCGATTATATGCGCGAGAATTTCCAGAAGCTGTACGGCGAAGCAGCCGACGAAGGCGCGGGGCAGCATATTGAGAACCTGCGCCCCCCTGCCCCAATGGGATATGTCTATCAGCTCATCGCATTCCTCGGCTGGTCATCTCTCCCATTCATTCGCTTCCTGCGGATGCCTACGCTGGTTATGGCCGGTGACCAGGATGCGATTGTGCCCATGGCGAATGGTCATATCCTGAATTTTGCGCTGCCGAACTCGCGCCTTCACGTGGTCGAAGATGGCGGCCACTTATTCCTGGTGACACAGGCAGAGGAAACGGTTGGCGAAATCATCGACTTTCTGGATGAACCCATGGAAGCGATGCAGCCGAAATCGGTTTGGGAACAAGGGTTTTCTGCGGCCTGAAAGCGTTACGTCGCTTACGAATTGACCCCGGCACCTCGTCGTACGGATTAAGCGGGTCGGATCGTCCAGATCTGCCCGTCATCGTGAGGTTCACATGTCACGTTCATGAATGTGCGATGCGAATAGATCGCACCGCGCCATAACTCGTTCCAGCAAGTGAGCAAATCCGGCTTAAGATCATCCTCTAGCCCCCGTACGATCCTTAAACTGTCTTGCACGACAGCAATGCCATCATCATCCAGACGCTGGATTTCGCAGGTATCCCCCAGCCCCTCAAACATTTTGACCAGGAAACGCGCCGCCGCCTCAGGGCCCGCATCCGCTGCATCGATCGCCCCAGCCATCGCCTGATAGTTTTGTAACCCGGTCAGGCGCGCCGCGTGTTTGGCAAGATGCATCGCACGCGTCTGGCCGACCACCTCAATCAGCGCGCGCAGCCCGTTTCGGACATATTCCATTGCATAGTTACGATTGGCTTTGGCGAGACGTTCTTCAGACCACTCCGACGCCGGCGGCGCAGGCTGGGCGGTGGGGTCGAACGCTGGAGGGCGTTCATTCGGCGCGAAGATGAGGCGCTCCTCATCGCTTAAGTCGTGATCGTATTCTTTGAAGTATCCGCACAAGCCAAATTGACCGGTGACATCCTCTGACACGCAAACATATCCAAGCCGCGGATTGCCTAGACTGACGCCGTTTTGCGCATACCAGCCGTATAGAAATCCGCGACTGGCCTCGACTGGGATGCCGCAAATCGCCGGACCTGCATACATCCAACGGGGATAGCGGAACCTGACCCAGGCCTTGGTGTCAGACTCTTCCATATATTCCACCGCGACGCCGCCCATGCCGTTCGATAGAACATGATACTTTGCGCACGCCACCGCGTGGGGTTGACCCGCCAGCCCCAATTTTTCGAAGCTGGAGAGAAATTTGTCTTCATGTTGACGCCGGAACAGTCGAAACATCCAGTCGAAGACGGTCTGTTTGCTTTCTTCAACTGCCACCATGAGCTGAAGGCCAAGAAAGTACTGATGATGCAGGTCCGCTTGCGCAGCGATAGCTTTAGAGGTCATGATTATTCTGCTGCCACAACCTGCGGGCTTGGGGGAGTCAGATGCGCCTCTACCACACGATTGAACGCATCTAACGCGCCTTCGAACCGACCAAACAACATATGCTCATTGGCGCCCGAACGAAGCGTGCTCTGCATGCTTTCTCCGATCACGAAATCCTCATCCAGCGTGGTGCGTGTGATCTGATGATTGCGTTTCCAGTGATCCGCTTTTTCAGACTCAGCTTTGGGGGCGAGCGTCGAGAGGCGCAGCCGGGTTCTGTCCGGCCCGATCGGTTCGGACTGGATCCAGGAAATATGATCGGACTGCACCAGTAATGAGCTTCCCGGGAAAAGCGTGTAGAGCACTTGCGCATGATCCCGGAGCCGCCAGGTGTCGCGCGTCTCGGGTGAAAGTTTCGCCATGCTGGTGCGCATTAGGATGGAACGCATATTCGACCCAAACATGCGATAGGTGGAAAGGTTGTCCTCAAAGTGCGGGCCGATGGTCGTACGGTGCGCGACTTTGAAGTGATAGGCCTCGATCCCCCCTTCAACCAGAATTTTCCAATTGGCCTCATGTTCCGGCAGGTCCTGATGCGCGACGTACATGTCCTCGATATGCAAGGCGTCCAGCTCGCCAGCGAGCTCACCCATAAAGGCATCGAGATCGGTTTCTCCGTCAGCATCTACCGTCACCCAGATAAACCCAAACCGTTCCTGACAGTTCAAGCGCGCGAGGCCGAGCTCGCTTTTTTCAAGACCCGTAAAACCCTGATCGAAATGTGGCGCAGCGAGGAGATCGCCCGTATTGGCATATGTCCAAGCATGATACGGACAAGTGAAACGGTGTTTGCAACCGGCCTCATCATCGACAAGCCGCGTGCCACGATGGCGGCACGCATTCAGAAAAGCATTAACGCCGCCAGACTTGTCGCGCGTTAGCAAGACCGGAACACCCGCCACTTCGCGTCGAACAAAATCACCCGGTTTTGAAAGCTCGCTCGTATGGGCCGCGATCATTGGTAGCCGACGGAAGATCTGCGCGCGCTCAAGATCAAAACGGGTCTGGCTTGTATACGCCTCGACCGGGCTACGCGCGACAGCGTCATCGAGAAAGAATGTCTTGTCGGCTTTAATCGACAGAAGCTCATCGATCAGCTGCAATTCAGTTTGGCGATCCACGGACTGGCCTCCCTCTGGCTTATTCGCTGTGACTTCTAAAACTTACCGCTTGGTAAGTTGGGATACTTACCATATGGTAAGTTGTCAAGCGATGAAAGACTCAACATGGCCCAAGACACGCGTGAACGGTTACTGGATCAGGCAGAACCCTTATTTGCTGAGCGCGGATTCTATGGCGTCAGCATCGCCGCGATTGCGAGCGAACTCGGTTTGACGAAGCAGGCATTGCTGCATCATTTTGGCAGTAAGGAAAAACTCTATGGCGAGGTTCTGAAACGCATTTCGGCGCGGTTCGAAGCCTTGGAAACGGCATCGGCAGGGTCTGACCCGGTCGAGCGCTTAATCGCCTATCTCCTCGCGCTCCACAGCCATGACAGGTTCAGCACGGATGCGACCCGGATCCTAATGCGGGAATTGCTCGATAATAAGAGACGCGCTGATACGGCCGGAACCTGGTATCTGAAACCCTTTCTGGAACAGCTGATCGCCATGGTACAAGCCATCCCGAATTGGCGGTCAGCGAGTGTGTCTGAGGCACTCGCAATGGTCTATCAGCTGCTTGGCGCAATCAATTATTTCGGGATTTCGCAGCCAACCCTGACCGGTATTTTCGGTGAACCCGGCTACAAAGCCCTAGAGTCGGCGTTCCCCACCCAGTTGGAACGCTTGATCCGCAGCGCGATTGCCAGCCGGCCTTAACCTTGGCTATTCCCACCAGGGCCGGTCAATCGCGCGGGTCACATTGGTCCCGCAGTGAATTTCACCAGACGAAACATGGTGGGAATACCATGCATCCACCGGGCTCGCCGTAATGCCCGCCTCCGCATAAACAGAAATGATGGCGGCCTCCATTATGTCGACCCCGGCAATCAACGGTCCCCACTGCTTTGGCAGAATGTAAGTGTCCCGATCCAGCAATACCCCGTTCACCGGCGCCGGGTAAAAGGCCAACAAATCGCCTGGGCTGTAATAGATGATTTCGCTCCCCGGCCCCTCCTCGGCGAGCCAGGGCGGCGGCGGGAGCTCTTCGGCACGGACAGACGCGCGCCGCGCAAACGCGTCCCAGTCTGCGACCTCGAACAGGCCGGGCACACGAACGAGTTCTTCCTCGGTGACACCCGTTTCACTCATCAGCCGGCCTAGGGTCATTTCAATGCGCCGTCGGGCCCGTTCGTTCGCTTCCAGGAAGGCCGCATCTGAGAGCAGCTCGGAAATCGTCATTTGCGGGCCGCCTTCGATGGAAAAAGCCTTCACCTCACCATGCCCGTCTGCCTCTGCTTGTCGCAGGATCGCGAGCGCGGACGGCACATCTTTCACTGCAATCGTCCAACCTCGATCATTCTCAGCCGGAAGGAATTGTAGGAATTCATCGACATGCGCGATGATCAGCCACGAGGTGTCGAGAACAATTGGCGACTGTACCGCCTGGGCGTCAAAGAATTTGGCGAAGTCAGCGTGCGGGCCAACTCCATCATCGGCATCTCCGTAGATGACCCGGCCGGCAGGATAGCTCTTACCATTATGGGTGTAAGGCGGGATCGTCTCCAGATTTCCAAACGAATCTACCTGATGATAATTATCGCCGCCGGTTTGCACGACGCCAAAACCCGGCCCCTTCAGATCAAACAAGGCGCGCCCCGCGGACCGGGTAGGTTGCGGCGACCGCACGGCGACCCGAATTGATTTGAGGCCATCGGGTCCCGG
>JAYZAM010000230.1:0-7767 GCA_036339715.1 Pseudomonadota bacterium
CTCGGGGCCGTTCTCGCTGACGAAAAACGGCCACGCTGATATTTACCAGCGCAGCCGTCTCGTTCCGGTCCGGCAGCATCAAAAGGGGGGAGATGCGCCAGGGTCCTGCTTGCGGTGCCAGGAAAGGGGACCCCTAGCACGTCTAGAGGCGTAACACGGAGATCTTAAAAGCGCTTTAAATTTCCCGCCTAAATTGTGCCGTGTTATGAGCCGCAATCGTGCCGTGATTACAGACTCTAACGAGCTTATGAAGCGGATCTGGATCGAGTTTAAGCCCGTGGTACTAGCTGTGGTTGCGCTGGTTTTTATGACCTTGCCGGCATTGCTGGCCTTTGCCGGCAGTTAGTCACCAATGCTGCGCTGGCTCGATACCGAAGTAGAGTTCCTCAAACCGACGCTTCGTGCCGGGCGTAGCATCATCTGGCGGAGAGTGCGGATCGCACCAGACCACTTCACTTATTTCATTTCCGATCGGGTCTCTAAAGCTGCTCCATGCGTCAGCTTCGACCTTATACAATGCGACGTGGTCATTTCGCATAATTCTATGATTTGAATATATTCCGACCAATGAAACCATGCCCGTGACGCGCACGCCGCCTTCTTCTTCGAGCTCGCGATGAAGGGAATAGACCAGCGTCTCACCCCGCTCCACGCCGCCCCCCGGTAGAAACAACCCCTTTGTATAGGTGTGCCGAACCAGAAGCACTTGCCCGTCAGCATTCTCTACGACGGCTCGAACACCCAGCGTCATCGGGCGCGAAAGGCGGAACCAGATGCGAAACAATTGCGTGCGAATATCGATGATCAGACTTTCCTCTTATTGTGGAAATCAGGGCTCGCCAAATTGCGAAACACAGTTATATAGAGCGCGTGATTTTGAAAGGGCTGTGAAAATGATTCATGCGTCTGTTTGGGCTATTCTTGCGACTGTCGCCGTATTTGCAATCCTGAACCTGATTGATTTTCGTCGTATCGATTAAGTTCTCGACGAACGGTCACACTGACCGATATGACCGGACCGCACGCAACTGCGTCCCCCGGTCTCCTCAAAACTGGGACGGGTAAATGTCTCTACGTGTAAGCGAAGGACCGAAACGGGCACTGGTAACAGGCGCCGGCGCGCGTCTGGGAAAAGCCATGGCCGAAGCTCTCGGCCAAGATGGCTGGTCCGTTGCCGTCCATTATCGCGGATCGAAAGCCGGTGCCGAAGCTACCGCAAACACAATTGAAGCTTCAGGCGGATCCGCCAAGCTGGTTCAGGCTGATCTCGCGGATGAAGAGCAAACCAGCACACTTGTGCGCGCGGCTCAGGAAGCTGTGCAAGGCCCGCTGACGCTCTTGGTGAACTCGGCCTCGACCTTTGAAGATGACAGCGCGCTCGAGCATAGCCGGGAGAATTGGGACTTTCACATGGGGCCTAATTTCCGGGCCCCGGTCTTGCTCGCCCAACATTTTGCTCGCGCCCTGCCCGAAGACGAAGCCGGGCTGATCGTGAATATGATCGATATGCGCGTACTCAAGCTCAACCCGACCTTTTTCACATATACGCTATCTAAATCAGCGCTCTGGACCGCGACCCGGACGCTCGCGCAATCACTCGCTCCGAATATACGGGTTAATGGCATCGGCCCGGGGCCGACGCTCGAAAACATCCATCAGAAGCCCGGCGAGTTTAACGCCGAAGCGCAGGCCACATTGACGCAAAAGGGCTCCAATCCTGGTGAAATCGTCAAAACGCTGCGCTATTTGATCGCGGCGGACAGCATTACGGGTCAGATGATTGCCAGCGATGGCGGGCAGCATCTGATGTGGCAAACCCCAGACGTCATTCTATAAACCGTGAATTTCGCGTCCGACACCACTGCTCCAGCACACCCCAAGGTCATAGAGGCCATCGCTTCGGTAAATGAAGGGACGGCGGCAAGTTACGGCGCAGATGCAATCACCGCGCGCGTCAGGGCTTTGCTGACCGAGGTTTTTGAGACGGAGGGTTTTGAGTTTTGGATGTGCGCCAGCGGAACGGCCTCCAATGCACTCGCCCTTTCCGTCATGTGCTCTTCGGTTGGGGCCATTGCCTGCCACGAAGAAGCTCACATTGAACGAGATGAACGCGGCGCGCCTGAATTCTTTACCGGTGGCGCGAAGCTTCGCCTTCTAAGCGGGCCAGGGGCCAAGATCGACGAAGACACTTTGCGGCTTGCATTGGCGCATAACGATCCCAGCTTTGTTCATGAGACACCGCTTGAAACGCTGTCGCTGACCAATTTGACCGAGTGCGGCACGGCGTATTCTGCAGACACAGTTTCGCACTATACGGCGCTCGCAAAATCAACCGGATTGAATGTGCACCTGGATGGCGCACGACTGGCAAATGCCCTTGTCAGCACTGGGGCGAGCCCGGCGCAAATGACCTGGCAGGCCGGCATTGATGTGCTGACATTGGGATTGACCAAAACCGGCGCGATCGGCTGTGAAATCATCATCCTGTTCGGTGAGATGCGACAACATTTTGACGTGCTGAAAGCGCGGGCCAAACGATCAGGGCACATGCCACCAAAGATGCGCTTCCTCGCTGCGCAAGCGGTCGCGATGCTGAGCGATGGACTATGGCTCGACCTCGCCGCAAACGCCAATCAAAAAGCCAATCAATTGGCCGATTTGCTGTGCGCTCATCGAGGAGTGAGCCTGGCCTACCCGACCGACGGGAACGAGGTCTTCGCCAATCTTCCGGAGCCAATAGAAGCCGCCATTAAAGCCGGTGGTGTGAGTTGTTATCCCTGGCCGGGCGGGTCTTACCGGTTCGTCACCCACTGGGCGACACCAGATCGAGATCTCGACGCGATCCGTAGTCTACTGGCTAAGGCCTGACGCAAGCCACACCTGCATCAAGCGCAAGAAACTCTGGGAATCCACGGGGGACGCTTGTTCGCCGCCAAGCAATTGTTGATGCAGGGTCATAACCAAAATCGGCGACAACATCATGAAGGCCGACGCCCGTCGCTCATCTTCAGTCTCGGGTTTCCCGGGCGTAGCCTGCATTTTGTCCGCCACCGCGTTCAACGCGGGGTCCAGCAGCGATTCCAAATAGGCTTGGCCGACTTTTTCATCCGCCATACCCTCGATAATGCCGAACGCGTGCGCGCGCGCAAATCCGCCATGAGTGAGACCAGCCTCGGTCACCCGAAAATATTCTTCAACCGCTGTCGCTGTATCCGGCGCGCCCGTCGCGATGACGTTCCACAAAGGCACGGCGCGGTCATGGATGTGCTGCAAAATCGCAATCACCAGCCCCTGCCGATCCTTGAAATAATGCCTAAGGGTCGGTTCTGAGGCTTTCGCAGCGATCGCAAATTGACGCAAAGACGGTCGTCGCAAGTCATCGTTCAACGCAAACTCGGTCAGTGCGTCTAAGAGCGCCGTCCGCTTAGCTTCAAAATCATGATTTCTAACGCCTGCTGGACGCGGCATACTTCCTCCCAAAGCCCTGAAAATTCACGGCCTTTCCTTCTAAACCGCAGATCTCCGATTTTGCAACCTATCGGTGGAAATTAGTCAACCTCACTCAGGTGGGGTACGCATACGGTCCCGAAATCGCTCAATAAAGCCGATGGCAGGGCTCAAAACTTGCCCACCCGTTTGGCCCACCTTCATCGCGTTTAACAAGCGCCGCTCGATGAAGCGATCCAACCCTTCCGGATCAGAATGATCAAGCCAGTACAAGACCACACGGGGAATGACCGCGCTCAACAAGGCCCGTTTGGTCTGGCGGTTATAATCTGTCGCCGTATCTCCGGCGGCTTCCCAGATCGCATCAGCGATCGACCAGACCCGCTTGGCGGCGGCGCCTGCACCCCATGGCAGCAAGCCGCGGCCGGCCGCCTTCCGGACGGCCTGTTTATTGGGCTCCAGGGCCATAAGCCAGGCGCGTAAGCCTGCAGCGACGCGTTCATGCGTGCGAAGGGCGCCAAGGTCTTGTTTCGACAAGGAACGGAACATCTCATCCGTCGCGCGGTCAAAAAAATGATCAATCAGATCCGCAACGCCATTCGGCGCAGCAAGCGCTTGTTCACCCGCAGTAAGGCCCAACTCACGCGCCGCTTGCTTCGCAATCACCGTGCTCCAACCGGCGTCAGCGGCCTTTGGCAGAAGGGATTCAAGCCAGCGATCACGCAATTTTTCGGAGGGAGTCGACATATCTGAGTCCGGGGATAGGCAAGGGGGTTTCCACATGTTATAGGCGCGGCTTGATTTCGGCTCTATAGGCCACAACCGCACACACGCAGCCCGTTCTGCCCCGATTTTTATGGAGAGTTGACCATTATTCAGATTACCGTTCGCGACAATAATGTCGAACAAGCCCTGCGCGCCCTCAAGAAAAAGATGCAGCGCGAAGGCCTGTTCCGTGAAATGAAATCTCGGACTTATTTCGAGAAGCCATCTGAAAAGAAAGCTCGCCAGAAGGCTGAGGCTGTGCGCCGCGCTCGCAAACTTGCTCGGAAGCGCGCCCAGCGTGAGGGCCTCGTCTAGACGACGCTCCCCTTTTAAAAAAAACCCTCGTGCCCAGCACGGGGGTTTTTTTATGCCTACAAACCACACTCTCGCAACTTTTCTAAAGTTGACGCGAACCTTGCGTGAGGTCTTGCCGGTGATCTCTGAAACTGGTGTCTGATTGAAATGACCAAACTCTCTCGACCATTAAAACTCAAGCACGGTCCCGAATGGACCAATCCGATCATGTTGGCGCCTTTGACCAATCAACAGAGCCGCTCGGATGGGACTTTGAGCGATGATGAACTCCATTGGCTCACCAAGCGCGCTGAAGGTGGATTTGGCCTGACCATGACCTGTGCCAGTCATGTCCGCGAGCGCGGCATCGGGTTTCCGGGTCAGCTTGGGATTTGGGGCGACCATCATCTCGGTGGCCTTAAACGGTTGGCGTCTGCTTTGAATGCGCATAGCACACATTCGGTCGTGCAATTGCATCACGCCGGCATGCGCACGCCGCATGAATTAATCAGCGGACCGCCAGAATGCCCATCCGATAATCAAGAAACCGGCGCCAAAGCGTTGAGTCTGGACGATGTCGAACGCTTGAAGGATGATTTTGTCAGCGCCGCGAAACGGGCCGAGGCGGCAGGGTTTCATGGTGTCGAACTGCACGGCGCACATGGTTATATTCTGTGCCAGTTCCTCAGCCCGGAAATCAATCAGCGGCAGGACCAGTATGGCGGCTCACTCGAAAACCGCGCGCGCATCCTGTTTGATCTCATCGATCGTATCAGAGCCGAATGCGGACCTGATTTCAGTCTTGGGGTCCGGCTTTCTCCAGAGCGTTTTGGCTTGAAACTCGCCGAGATTATCGAAATCGCGCAAAGGCTGATGACAGAAGACCAAATCGACTATTTGGATATGTCGCTCTGGGACGTCTTCAAAGCGCCTAAAGAAGAAGCGTTTCAAGGCAAGCCGCTCCTCGACTATTTCACCGAACTCGATCGCGGCAGCGTAAAGCTCGGCGCAGCGGGCAATATCAGAAGCGGGCGCGACGTGATTGACGCCTTGGGGCGCGGCCTGGACTTTGTCGTCATCGGTCGCGGCGCGATCCTGCACCATGATTTCGCTCGCCAGGTTATGCAGACCCCGGATTTTCAGCCAACCGCGCTGCCCGTCAGCCGCGATTATCTAAAAACCGAAGGGCTCGGCGAAGCCTTCATCGACTATATGAGCGGCTGGAAAGGCTTTGTTTCTAACGCCTAATTGGCGCGCGGCGCGAAAGGAAAACTTTCGCGCGCCAATCGAGCCAACAAGCAGAAATATGGCGGTGAGACAGGGATTCGAACCCTGGAGACGGGGATACCGCCTACACGCGTTCCAGGCGTGCGCCTTCGACCACTCGGCCACCTCACCGTAAGCGGCGGGTATAGTTCAGAACAGCAATATCGCAAGCCATGACGTTGCGCTTCACTGCAGAAGTTCCATATTGAACGCCAAAGCTTAAAGGACATAACCATGCTGTTCTCGCGTAAACCCCTGAACCTCCCGACCCGGGAGACCGCTCTGCCCGGACGAGAGATGCCCATCCCAACGGCGAGCACGCATTTCGTCAATGGCGAGGCACTCAATGGTCCAGTGCCTGAAGGCCTTCAGGAAATCGTCGTAGCACTGGGCTGTTTCTGGGGGGCCGAACGCGCGTTCTGGCAGGCTAAAGGCGTGCACGTCACGCAGGTTGGCTATGCCGGCGGATATACACCAAACCCCACTTATGAAGAAACCTGTTCTGGCCAAACCGGGCACACGGAAGTGGTCCGCGTCGTCTATGATCCGAAGATCATTTCTTTAGAGGCTTTGCTCAAACTGTTCTGGGAAAGCCATGATCCGACACAAGGCATGCGCCAAGGGAATGATGTCGGTACGCAATATCGCTCAGCCATCTACACGTCTAATTCGGATGAACTTGCCCGCGTCAAGGCCAGCCGCGATGCTTATGCCGAGGCCCTGAAAGCCGCCGGTCGCGGTGACATCACGACAGAGATTAAGCCACTTGAAGCGTTTTATCCTGCCGAAGATTATCACCAGCAATATCTCGCCAAAAATCCTGCTGGATATTGCGGTATTGGTGGCACGGGCGTCACCTGCCCGATGCCTGGCGCACACGCGCTCGACTAAGCTTTAAAGAGTCGATCCACCGGTCACCGAGAAGCGCTTACGGTTCGACAGCATGGCCTGTCCTTGCTGTACGGCCAAATTGGTGGCCTGGGCCAGTCTTAGGATATGGTCCGTTTTCAGACGCTCGACAGCGATCTTGAGGTGATCCATCGCTTCGCGAACACGGACAGGGTCGAAATTGGCCTTGGACTGCTGCAATAGCGCGCGGCCGAGATCGATCCGCGCTTGCACCTCATCTGATGGATTGAGTTCTTTTTCTCTCGCCAGTTGTTTTCGTCTGAGTTCTAACACTCGGTTAAGGTGATCTTCTGTCTCGAGCGCGAGGGCCATAGAGCAAAAATCTGCTTCCAGAGTCTGTTGCGTCCGGTCTGGCAGTTGGTCGCCATTGGCCAAACAACCCATGAGAATCTCGGCCACCGGCGCCAGTTTGTCTGGCTTGAACGCCGTGCCATCCGACAAGCCCGGCTGAAGCGCACGGGCGACTAAATATGCGATTGCCGGGGCTGTGGTCTCTTTGTTTTGCGGCGTGATGAACGGCAGAATTCCGAAAGAGTGCATGGCATCGCTCGGCGGCAAAGATCCGCCAAGAGACAGCACTTCGACATCAGAAGGCAGATTCTTGCCGCGCGGCCGCAGCCCCCACAGGATGAGATCGGTTGACGACTGTTCTAACCAGCGTGTGGCCACAGCGCGCAAACCCTTGCCCCCTTTGGCCCGGATCCGAGGGGCGCGAACAATTTCGAACGGCGAGCCGAATGTAAATTTTTCAAGATGGGTTTCGAGCGCCGCGATAATCGCCTTGGTCTGACTGTTGCCGCGCGGGCCAGCCAGAGGAGAAATCGCAATCCCGAAGCCTTGCGTCGAACGCCGCTTGCGACTGGCAAGACTTGTCGAAATCACTCCGATCGCCGCGAAAATGGCTTTCACCAGTACATATAAGCCGATGATCCCGATCAGGACGACCGCGCCAAGCCCGATGCCGCTCCAGATCGCGGAACCCGCAATCGTGGCATTGAACCAATCCGTCAGAATTGAAATTTGCGAGGGCATTTTACTGAGGCCTAATCCTACTCAACTTCATTTCGATACCGCACAGACAGGCAT
>JAYZAM010000231.1:0-4370 GCA_036339715.1 Pseudomonadota bacterium
ATTGCCCCAAACTGCGAAGTCAGCAGCATATCGCCTAAAATACGATTGCGAAGCGCGCCCTAAACTTCTTTTGGGTTACACCGGCATATTTTTGACTGCTACCTTGTAGGCTCACTCTCCTGGTGCTCGTGGGGACGCATCGGAGGCTGCGGGTGGATGGTGAGGTTTCGCAGGACCGGTCACCATTCGCCCGCAACCGAAAACCCCTCCCGCCAATACCTTAAGACAAAGCGCATTCTCTGCCTTGATCATTTTCGAGCCACGGGACACAGGTGAGGGTATGCACGTTTTGCAATCTGATGCGCCACTCATCGTTTATATCGATGTGAAGAGTCCATATGCGTTTGTTGCGATCCGACCAACGCTGGCGCTGGAGCAAGACCTCGGTATGCGGTTCGATTGGCGGCCGCTGACCTTGGACATCCCGAGTTATCTTGGCTCGGCAGAGAAAAAGAAGGGCAAAGTCGTCTCATCGACAGGCCGCAGTCCGCGGACCTGGAATGCGATCCGATATTCCTATCGCGACGCGCGCCGGTATGCTGAAAGACAGGGGCTTATCCTGAAGGGCACCGAAAAGATCTGGGATTCCCGTCTCCCGAATATTGGCATTCTATGGGTGATGCAGACCGCCAGAGACAGGCTCGGCGACTATTTCGAAGCGGTTTATCCACCATTTTGGCGGCGCGAACTCGATATTGAGGACATTGCCGTGGTGACGGGCTGCCTGGAGCAGGCCGGTATTGAAACCTCTGGCTTTATTGAGTTTGCGTCCGGCGAAGGGCGGGCTTTGCATGATCAGCTGCAACCTCAGTTCCATCCGAGCGGCATATATGGCGTTCCGACTTATGTGATCGGCGAGGAGATCCTGTTCGGACGGGAGCACATTCCGTATTTACGCTGGGCCCTCAGTGGGCGCCAGGGTCCACCGCCCGATATTGCTTACGAGATCGCCTGATGCTGACCCTCTACATCGATTTCAAGTCACCTGCCGCTTATCTCGCAATCGCGCCAACGCTGGCGCTTGCCGACCGGTGCGGTCTGACGATCGACTGGAAGCCGTTTCGGGCCATCGAGCGCGACGTCCCAAAGCTCGGCAAGGAAGAAACGGTTGGCGAAAGCCATCGCCGCGTGCGGGCTGCATCGCAACGAGCGCTCGCTGCAAAATACGCGGCGCATCAGGGAATTGAGCTCAGGTTTCCGCCGCAGCCAGGGTCAACGGATCTCGCACTTGGCGTGCTTGTCGGAATTGAGGGGGATCCACTTCCATTCATTCGAGGGGCGTTCAATGCCTATTGGGAAGCCCACGCCAATCTCGATGATATGGCGGTGGTTCATGCGCTTCTCATCGAAAGCAATGTGACCTATACCGGCAGCCTGTCGGATGCCCGATCGGTTTTGGACGCGGCGCAAGCGCAAGCGGAGGAGGCCGGCATTGTCGGCGTGCCCGGCTATGTCATTGACGAACAGCTTTTTGTCGGGCGAGAGCATCTGCCCTGGATTGAAGAAATCGCGCGCGCGAAGGCTGAAGCCTAGTCGTCAAAACCGACGAAAGTCGCGCTTTCCTCAATCGATTTTCGGTTCGAAACCACCGCATTTGCCGGGAAACTGTCATCTGGCCACCCCATGGCGACACAGATCATTATGACCTGATCATCGGGAATGCCTGCATGTTCGCGAACGACCGGCGATTGCATGATGCCTTGCGAATTGATCACACAGCCAAGGCCTTTCGACCAAGCGGCATTGACGATGGCGTTTACAACACCGCCACAATCAAATGGGGCGATATCGCTGCCATGAATGGAGCGATCATAGGTGACGACGATCGAAACCGGTGCATCGAATTGACGGAAGCCGCGCATGACCCAGTCCTGACGCCCTTCCTTGTCATGCCGTTCAATCCCCATTTCGCCGAATAGTTGCTTTGCAACCTCAATCTGGCGCTCGCGATGGACGCCCTCATAGCCCGGGCCGCCGCGAAATTCGCGACTGTCAGGGACGCCGGCAAGGATGTTATCGACATTGCCTTTGCGGATTTTGTTCAAGGCCTCGCCGCCGACTACGAAGAAATTCCAGGGCTGTGTGTTGTAGGAGGTCGGTGCGCGCATTGCCATTTCCAGAACGTCTGAAATCACCTCTTTCGAAACAGGCTTGTCCTGATATCCGCGGATGCTGCGGCGGCCCATGACCACGTCTCTGTATTCCATGGTGTTTCTCCTGAAGTCTGATCACTGCCTTCGTACCGAACCCAACGCGCGCGTGAAGGCATGTCTCCGCGTGAAGTGAACCTTTTTGGCAGATGGCTCGACTATAGATATGCAAGCCACAAGGAGGCCAATAATGGCGGGGCAGCATACAGAACGGGTCTATGACGAGCTTCTCGTCACGCTGGCGCGTTCCGGCGATCAAAAGGCGGCGAACCGTCTTGCCGCCCGCTGGTATCCGCGGCTGATGCGAACGGCACTGCGTCTGGTTCAGGATCGCAGCGAAGCGGAGGACGCCTTGCAGGAAGCCTGGGCAGGGATTTGCCGAGGCTGGCCGCGCCTTTCTGATCCAGCAATGTTTCCGGGGTGGGCGTTTGGGATCTTAAGGCGCAAATGCGTCGACCGCATCCGCAAGGCTGAGACTGACCGCGCGCGATCCGCGTCGCTCGACTCGGCGCCAGAGCCGAGCCAACCCGCGCGCGGCGAGCTGCAAGTCGAAATCGATCAGGCTCTGGCCAGTTTGAGCGACGATCACCGCCTGGCCGCCATACTCTATTTTGGAGAAGGGCTCAGCCTCAATGAAATTGCCGCTGTGACCGGAGTGCCGGTCGGAACGGCCAAATCGCGCATATTCAATGCGCGCCAGCATTTGAAATCTCGCTTGAAAGGAGAGACCTGATGAGCACTTTTGAAGATCGTCTGATGACGCAGCTGAATGCCGATGATGAGGCGTTCCTGAAAGAGTTGGAACAAGACGTGGGATTGTTCCAGCAAATGGGCATGACCTTTACCGGTCCGCTTCGCTATTGGACGGCGTTTGCGTTCGTTTTTAGCCTATTTTTCTTTGGTTTGGGCGTTTGGGCCTTCATCAATATGCTGCAGGCCGAAGACATCAAAATTGTCGTACTCTGGGGTGCGCTGGTGGGCTGGTCCAGTCTCTCTGTCGGTCTGATCAAGATCTGGTTCTGGATGCGGATGAACCACCTCAATGTTCTGAGGGAGCTTAAGCGGATCGAGCTGCGCCTTGTGAAAGGGGCTTAGGCCGGTTCAGTCGTCATCGCGACGAACACATCTTCCAGATTAGGTTGCTCGGTTGACAGATCGCCAACACTGATCCCGGCTTCTCGAACCCGTTCGAGGAGTCGGCCGATTCCGGTTTCAGAGCTGTGGAATGTGATGTTCAGCTCGCCGTCTTCCGTCAGTTTGGCGTTCAGGTCCGCCAGACTGTCGGGAATAGCTTTGAGCGGGTCTTTTGGCGTGATTTTCAGAAGCCGTTGATCAAGTCGCGCGAGTAGCTGCGGTGTAGGTTCTTGGGCGAGGACTTCACCGTGGCTGATAATCGCGATCTCATCGCAAAGCTCCTCGGCTTCCTCAAGATAATGGGTCGTCAGGATGATCGTCGTTCCATTGGCGTGGAGCTCGCGCACATAGGCCCAGAGCGAACGCCTCAGCTCGACATCTACGCCTGCCGTGGGTTCATCGAGAATGAGGACAGGCGGATTGTGCACCAGCGCCTTGGCGACCATAAGTCGACGTTTCATGCCGCCTGAAAGCTGTCGAACATAGGCATCTTTTTTGTCTTCAAGGCCAACGGCAGCCAGGATCTCAAGGCTGCGACGCTCTGCTTTTGGGACGCCATAATATCCCGCCTGAAGCTCCAGCGCCTGAAGGGGCGTGAAGAAAGGGTCCATGGTGATTTCCTGGTTCACCACGCCGATCGCTGCGCGGGAAGAGCGCGGGTGATCATTAATGTCGAGGCCCCAGATCTTCGCGGTGCCTCCGGTTTTGGTCACCAGGCCTGCCAGAATATTGATGAAGGTCGACTTGCCCGCTCCGTTGGGGCCTAACAGCCCGAAGATAGAGCCGCGCGGCACTTTTAGATCGATGCCCTTCAGCGCCTTCATTTCCGGAAGCTTGCCCGACGCCCGATAGGTTTTTTCCAGACCAATGGCTTCGATGGCGTATTCAGGTGTGCTCATGTCGGCTCCGTGCGCTTAAGGCGTCCGATATAGGTGCGCGCACCGGATTCGCTCAAGTCTTTTGTTTTTCCTGCGCACGTTCGAAGGCAGGACGGGCTTTCAACCGCGCGAGATAATCGCTGGCATTTGGTCCGAGACGATCCTTGAGCGGTGCCAGTGTCGACGCCAGAAACAGCCCGTAGCCAAT
>JAYZAM010000232.1:0-4921 GCA_036339715.1 Pseudomonadota bacterium
ACCCTCGTTCGGCTGTCAGGATGGTTTGATCATTGAGCTTTGACACATAATCAGCAACTTCCCAGGTGCCGAGGCTGAGCAAGTCTCGAACCTCCATTCCTGGCAGTTCGGAGCGCGCCAGAAAGCCCATCACAGTATCGAGTTTCATGTTCTCGATAGATGATGACGCATATGCATCCTGCTGGGCGACGGTCAGTCCGGCAGGGAAGCCCGACATTGTAACGACTTCACCGGGTGCGATTGAATCTGAATAAACCGTCGTATTGGCGGATGAAACGCCCCGATTAAAGCTCCGCCCGATGTCCAGGCCCTCAATATTTTCAGCCGCTGAAAGTTCGACCGTGACACGGCCGTCCACTTTTGCACCGGGTTGTCTGATCTTCATGGTGACCTCGGTGCCCGTGGAGACCGCCGTCTCTATGCTCAAGGAACGAAAAACCGCAATCATGTGCTGGCCGACATGGACCAGATCAACGACCTCCGAAGGAATATCCTCGTCAAAATCCGTTATGATCTCTGCAGGCAGAAGCGAGAGCTCCCAAGGCCGAAGCGAAACACTGGAGAGCACCATGTTTTCCGCGTTGCTCTCAAACACGTCTATTCCAAAATCGAGGTCCTCCAGGCCTTCTTCATCGAGGCTCTCAAGCATTTGGTCGAACAGGTCATTAAACGCCAAGGCGACGCCGAAATAGGCAACATTTCTGCCCTCCATTCGGGAGAAGAGCGGACCAGATTTATCGAACCGCTCGCCGTTGAGACGGGCGACCAACAAACTGTCATCAAATTCCCAAAGCTTGGCTGTTTCGAAGGATAATCCAAATTGGGTATCCGAACCAAACCCGATCTTCAGATTGTCAAAGGTGGTCGCGCCTGTCGCCGGATCAAACGATTTTTCGTCCCAGCTTATACTGGTATAATCGGGCAAAGCTGCGATCAGATCTGTCAGATCGGCTTCGCTGCCATTCTCAATCTTGAACGGCGCATTGACGAGCTCGGCAAAAGTATCTGCCGCCGCAATCTCGACCGGCGTGGTCGTTTCAACCGGCGCGTCCTGCGCGCATGCGGTAACGAGGCCAAGCGCCAGCGCGCCAGCGGTCCAAAATTGTGTTTTCATTCCCACCTCCAAAAAATCCTAGTGCCCCTCAAAAGCCATCAAGGTTTCGACATGTAGGCCATGTCCGCGCAAGCGGTCAGCGCCGCCTAAGTCGGGTAAATCGACCAGAAACGTTGCGGCAACAATGTTCGCACCCGCCGCCTTCAGCAACTTCATACCCGCTTCTGCGGTCCCACCGGTCGCAATAAGGTCATCTACGAGTAACAGCCGGGCCTCGGGCTTGAACGCATCGACATGCATATGAAGCTCATCTGTTCCGTACTCGAGCTCATAGGTTTCGCTAAAAGTCTGCCAAGGCAGTTTGCCGGGTTTGCGCAGGGCGGTGAAGCCCGCGCCGAGCTCAATGGCGAGGGCACCGCCGAGGATGAAACCACGCGCATCGATCCCAGCTACCTGGTCAATCTGGTCTTCTCGGAATGGCGCGGCCATAGCGGCAACAGCCGCCTTAAATGCCTCAGCATGATTCATCAGCGTGGTGACATCACGAAACATAATTCCCGGCTGAGGGTGGTCGGGAATGGTGCGAATAAATTGTTTGAAATCCATAAGTCTAGTGGACGCTTCCTGGGGTTTGGGATTTCGCTGTTTTGGGCGCGTCTGTCGCGATCTCGACGGTTTCCGCTTCGGCGCTCTCGGTGGCTACAGGCAGATCCGACGGGGCCGTTTCCGGCATCGCTACGCGATCAGTGACGGTCGGATTTTCCAGCTCTGGCGGCGTCGGCTCCGGTACGGCTTCGACCACGGGCTCTGGGGCATCACTCTCTTCTGGCTTCGCTGCAAGCTTAGGTTTGCGCTTCCAGAATGGCGCGTTTGGATCCGCCTTGCGATCATACTGCATGGCATAGAACTCATGGGCTGTATGCGTCAGGGGTTTTGGCGTCAGGGTCATGCCGGACATACGCAGGCGTTCCACGACCTGATCGCGCAAGTGTAATCCTGGCAGAAGATGCGCGTGAAATGGCGTCTTTTTCATCCAGTCGCGAACATCCCAGCTGCGCGTTGATCGCGCCTCTTCGGGTGATCGTCCGGCATGCTCTTCCCAAAGATAGAGTGTCGCAATTGAGTCTATGACCGCGTCCACGGCAATATTTGCAGCCCCCCCTATATCTCCGGCGCCCGACATTGCCGCGCGCAAGGACGATTTGTGCGCACTCAATTCATTATAATTGCCTCGGATAAGGGTTAATCCCTTGCGATCAGCCTCGTTCGGACGAGCCAGGAGCGCATCCAATTGCGGATGGACGATGGGAATAATTTCAATATCGCTGCGCAAGGTTCCGTTCGCGATACCGGCGAGCTCGGTAAGCATGCGTTGCAGATTGTAGCGCAACTCATAAGACACGCCAGCAAGCGCGAGCTGCTCCATATCGCGCTCACGATCGACCCGTCGCCAAGCAGACCAGGACAAAAACGCAACCGCTGCGATGAGAACGAGCAAACCTGAGACGATGAAAGTCTCGAACGTGGTATTCGACATGGTCTTCTCCTCTTTGTTAACCTTTTAGCAAAGGTCCCCTCGGAGAGCCACCGACAATTCGCGTCTTATACTGCGACAGGGGCTTTGATGTGTGGATGAGCTTGGTAATCGACCAGCGTAAAATCCTCAAACTCCCAATCGAACAAGTCGGTCTTGTCTGGGTTGAGCAGCATTTTGGGGGCTGGATAGGGTTCGCGCGTAAGCTGCAAGCGGGCCTGCTCTAAATGATTTGAATAGAGGTGCGCATCGCCAAACGTGTGCACGAATTCGCCAGGCTCCAGCCCGGTCGCGCGCGCCATCATCAGAGTCAGCAAAGCATAGGATGCAATATTGAATGGGACCCCCAGAAACACGTCGGCTGACCGCTGATAGAGCTGGCAATTCAAACGGCCGTCCATCACATTGAACTGGAACAGACAGTGACAAGGCGGCAGCGCCATGGACGGCACATCTGCAGGGTTCCAAGCCGACACAACCATGCGGCGCGAGTTCGGGTTCGTACGAATTTCTTCGAGCACCCATTGGATCTGATCAATTACGCGCCCGTCTGGTGCGGCCCAGCTGCGCCATTGTTTTCCATAAACCGGACCAAGATCGCCGTTCTCGTCCGCCCACTCGTCCCAGATCGAGACTTTGCGATCCTGCAGCCAGCGCACATTCGTGTCGCCGCGCAAGAACCAGAGCAATTCGATGATGATGGACCGCAGGTGCAGCTTTTTGGTGGTCACCATTGGGAAGGTCGAGGAAAGATCAAATCTTAACTGTCGCCCGAAAACGCCAAGCGTCCCCGTGCCCGTGCGGTCGCCTCGCTCGACACCATTGTCGAGGATATCCTGAAGACGCTCGTGATACTGTTGCATGGTTTGACGAAAAATCACGACTCGCGACGCAATGCCAGTGCTTGCACTGAAGTATGGTGAACAAGCCCTGAATCTGCCCGCTTTAATCGTAAACGCGAAACTAACGTGGTTTCAAACACGGGCGTGTACAGTCTCAAACATAAGGGCGTTAGGGCGTTTCGGCGTTTGAAAAAATGAGACTCAACGAGCTATTTAAAGATAAGAGCGGGCAAGTTGCGATCCTATTTGGATTGATCTTGATCCCGATGGTGGCGGTGGCTGGTTTTGCCTTTGATTTTCAGCAGACCATAAAGCGTAAGCACAAAGTGCAGCTGGTTATGGATTCTGCCGTACTGGCAGCGGCGCGGGTCAAACAGACCGGGGCGTCCGATGCGGACGTAAAACTGGCAGTTCAGCAATATCTCGATGGTCAGATTTCCAGCCTGGCGGACCTTGCATGCGATGCGGCCGTCGTTTCGGTAGCTGAAGGCAGCGAAGAAATCGATGCCAGCATCCGGTGTGAACAAACCACGGCGATCATGAAGGTGATCGGTCAGAACTATATGCCATTCTTGGTCGAGTCCGGCTCGGAGTATGGCATCGACAAGATCGATGTTGCATTCATGTTCGACGTTTCCGGGTCGATGAACAGTTCCAGCCGTCTGATCAATCTAAAATCGGCCGCTCAGGAAGCGGTCGACGTTCTGTTGCCGCCGAATGCCTCGGGCGACCTGATCGAGAACACACGGCTCGCCATGGTCTCATATAACAGTATGGTCAATGCAGGCGATCATTTTCAGGACGTCACCGGCGCAACACCGACGCGGACTTACACCCATGTGATTGAACCAGATTTCACGGAAGATGACCTCACAGGCGGCGACACATATGATGACTTCCTGATCGGTCTCTATGATACTGACACTGACCAGTTGATCGCAGAAATTGGCAATGGGGCCGTGATCGAGGTCGAAACCTGGCAGGATGACGATCTGACCATTGCTGTAACGCTTGGGCCGACCCACGACCTTTACGGCGAAGTTGAGAGCATACGCTTGAATTTGTCTGGCGCGGAGTATCAAAACAAAACTGAAAATGTCGAGCCATATGCGCTATATGGAGACTCTGGCAGCATTTCGAGCATGACCGGCTATGCCTGGGACATGGGTGACTTCTCACTTCGACTACGCGCCTATTCCGGTGACAATCTCAGCGGTTCGAAAGTCTTTGATGAGACCTTTGACTTCTCTCTGGTATTGTCAACGAACCTGACATCTCAGACGAAAACCTACACATTGACCTCGACCTGCGTATGGGAGCGCGACGGCACGGAAGCTTTTACAGACGCTGCGCCGGGATCGAACGCTTACTTAGCCTATCAACAAGCCTGGTTCGTCGAAAAAGACTGGCAGAGCGATGGCGGTGACTGGTTCGTCGGGCATCCAAACCGACCTTATAACGGCAAGTATGATGGGAATGAGTGCCGCAACA
>JAYZAM010000233.1:0-8124 GCA_036339715.1 Pseudomonadota bacterium
GTCATTGAAAAAGCTTTGGCAAAAATAGAAGTGTTGGAGATTCAGTAGCTGTACGATTTTGCGGCCTAAAAACGGGCGCAGTCACTATTCGCGAAACGGAATCGCATTCGGATGAAAAATCGAGACCTCCGGAATTTTAACTTCGATGAGCAAGCCGTCTCGTCGATTGATTCCAAATATGGTGCGCGTTCGAATGGGATCCCACGAGAACGCCTGGCCCTCGAGTGCGATATCCAGCGTCGCGAGATGAACGAGTTTAGGTCCCATTTTCGGTTTTGCTAGAACGTACATTTCGGGTTTGTCGTGCCCAAGTATATAGAGCAAGCCGTCAGGACCGATCTGTCCGCCAGAGGCTGCATCGGGCGCCAGTCTGTCTAATATGCTGTTTGGTAGCATCCAGCCCCCGGTCCGACGCCATTGAGCGTCAAAGGTTACGACCCCCGTAGACCTGTGTCCTTTATAAGCTAATCCTCCATCCTCCCCATCATAGTGTGCAAAGCCTGCCAACCAACCGCCTTCATACCGGTCAAACCATGTCAGAGACCCCTCATCCATGATCCCCAAACTGTGACTTCCAATATGACTTAAATCTGCCACGGCGAAACGTTCAATTGAACTGGCCATAGGCGTCTCAGAATAATTCGAGTTTGCGCACCAAAGCTCCCCGTCTTCGGCGAAACAACTGTTGAGGTGCTCAATTGGGCAAGCCTCACCACAATCCCATATCGCCACCAATAGTTCATCCTCTTTATCGTATTTGGCGATGACTGAATTATCGATGGCATAGAGATGTTTAGCGTCAACTGCGGCGCCCTGATCAGCTTCAGGCGCGTTGATCGTTCGGATCGTGGTGGTCGCAAGGCGTATGATCTCAGATGTATGGCTTTGTGATGGAATAGGACCGCTTGAGCTTTGACCTGGAGCGAGGACGACCGCTATTGAAAACGCGATCAGAAACAAAGCGAATTTGCAAAGCGTTCTGACCATCTCGCCCTCCAAGGAATACTTCTACCCTATTCGCTGAGTAAGGCCCGCTCACGACAGTTTAGTAACGATCGCTTTTCGATGATCGTTGCGAGGCCTTTCATCGAAGCTTTGCGTTCAGACCGTATACCCTCAGCCAGGTTTTGGCGGGAGACAGTCTTGATGCGCACCTTTGTCTTGGTCCTGTTTGCGTTGATGACCCTTGGGACGGCCTCCAGCCATGGCGGGAACTCACATGCGCCTCCTTGGCAACAGGCCACACAATGGCCGGATCGGATTATTGTTTCGCCAGGCAAGGACCCGACCACAAGTTTATCCGTGACGTGGCGGACGGCCGCGACGGTCTCTTCTGCTGTGGCTGAAATTGTCGAAGCTTCTCCAGACTCTCGGTTTGACTTATCGGCGAACGTGCAAAACGCGACGTATGAGCGTGTCGACCTTGAACAGGCGCTTTATGCGTACAATCGAAGCGGTACGCCAAATTCTGGCCTGCCGGCAGTCCACTATTTCTCCACGACATTTAAGAACTTAAAGTCAAATACGCTTTACGCGTATCGCGTTCGTGGTGAAGCAGGCGCCTGGAGCGAATGGTTCCATACGCGCACAGCGCCCGCCACCGGACCTGTCAGCTTTTTGTATTATGGCGACGCACAATATGGGGTTCGCTCTCATGTCGCTCGAGTGTTCCGGCAGGGTCTCTTGAGCTTGCCGTATGCAGACTTCATTTTGCATGCAGGAGATCTTGTGAATAAGGGCGATCGCGATTTGGAATGGGCCGAATGGTTTGAAGCCGGCGCGTTCATACACGCGATGCTTCCTGTCGTGCCCGTGGCTGGAAATCATGAGTATCTAGAAACCGCTGAAGGCGGCTCAAAGGATGGCAAAGCGGTCTTGTCTGAGCTGTGGGCGCCTCAATTCACGTTGCCGATAGAAAAGACCCTACCGGAACCGCTCCATGAGACCGTTTATGACTTACGATACGGACCCGGCCTGCATGTTTTTGTTCTCGATTCATCGAGCCCTTATTGGGATGAACAAATGGAGTGGCTAACGACGAAGTCGGCGGGTTCAGAAGCAACTTGGAAAATCGTAGCCATGCACCACTCGCCTTTCCGTCCGGGCATTCAGGGGTATGTGAACGCACCTAAGCGCGGTCAGTATCATCGTGACCGACAAGATAAGTTTCTAAACGCTGCGCGTACTGCAGAGATCGATCTCATTTTGGCTGGACACAATCACAGCTATACGCGCGCAAGCTTAGGCCCGAACCTAAAAGGCGGGCTGCCGGGGCAAACGCAGGCGGATCTCATCGGCGACCCAGAAAATGTCGAATTGGTTGTGGTTGTTGCTATAGCAGGCGCCATGAGCGGAACGATGACGGACGAGCGGTATTCGTCCGGGAAGCAGAAAAAGTTTGGCGATACGCTCGCCTTGCAGAGATGGGCAAACAATACGCCAACCTATCAAACCATTCGGGTAGATGGCCATCGCTTGTCCTATCAAAGCTTCCTGGCAACAGGCGATCTCTATGATGCCTTTGACTTGGATAAATCTGAGACGGGCACGAAGCGGCTAACCAATGGCGCGGTTGTCGGCACACCGACGCGGAGATTTGAGACGACGGGTCCTTATCGCGACAAGAATAGCCTTCGTTAAGCGGACCGCATGCCGCTCGCCTAGAAAGACAAAGTCAGCTGCGCATACCCGAACGCGGTCCCATCGCCATCTGGACCATTTGGGACGTTTTTGGCAAAATCCCCATAGATCAAACCCGAGGCGCCGAGTTCGAAACGCAAACGATCTGGCACCACCCAGTATCGCGCGCGAGCATCCAAAACATGACCTATAAAATCGCCTGACTGTCCGGTCGGATCTCGGTGACGTGCGATTACCCAGGAGTCTGTTGCTGAGGCGAGGTGAGCGGCGTGGTAATAAAAGCGCCCATCCCATCGATTGTTTGGTTTGACCTCCACCCGAAACCCAGGTGCATTTAGATTGGCGGGCGTGAGTGGGCCGTGGATGGATGTGTTATTGAGGTCAGATCTGCGGGCACCAAATAGGCGCTCGTGCTGATCAAACTTCAGATCGTTCGGATCATCGTCGCCGCTGGCCCAATAATACTCGAATGCCAGTCGCGGCTGCCAAGGCATGTCAAATGTGTACCCAAATTCCGCGTGAAGCATTGAAGCGTCGACATCTAGGCTTTGAGTATCTGTCGGGTCGCTCGACGCATAGCGCGTGCCATGACGCGTGGCCCCTTCCAAATCTATATCCCATCGCCCGACTTTTGGCCGTCGATATAGTCGGAAGCCAGGCGCCACATAAGAGCGATCTGGCGTTTGAAACGTCTCGGTGTCACGTTCATCAAGACCATATACAAAAATTTCACCCCAGAGATCCGGCGCCAAATTCGGTAAGATGTCGGCGCGCCGATAGTGCAAGCCATAAATACGGCGTTCCCACTGTTCTTCGTCACCCGATAATTCATTGTCATCAATGGCCGGTCTAGAATTGGGAAACCGCGCTGTCGGCACGACGTAAATGGCATGCAATTCGTCGCCGCGATTGTTTTCGGAACGGAAATTCACGCCGGTATAGGATTTGATCACATTCGCAAAATCGACGCGCTCAATCTGACGTTTAGAGCCAATAGAGACGGTTTGGCGACCAATCTTGACTGTGCTGGTTGAGCCCGGCCCAAGAAGTCCCGGCAAATCGTCAATCCGGCTATACAGTTGAAGAAAATCCAGCGGATTTGCGATGCTTGACCCGAGGGGTGTTCCCTCATCGCCAAGATATGTTCGACTATCTTGTAACTCAAAGCCGAACGATACAGGTCCGGTGTCCGCCTCAACCAAGAGCAAGCTACGAAAGAGCAGGAGTTGATCACTGCCAGATCTATTTGCCCGAAATTGCCCCTCAAGGCTTTCATAACGCACGCGGGTTTCACCCTCTAGCTTAAGCCAATCTGGGGTCTTCAGCACGCCTTCCAAGCGACCATTACTTTGCCCGAAAGCGTCTACCGCGCAGAGACACATGGCGGCGATGAGTAAAAACGCGCGAATGTTCATGTCAGCAGCGCACAGACTGAATCGCGTCTAAAATCGGTGCGCAAACTTCGTCGCGTCCTTCGCAGCAATCTTCGATCAGATATAGGACGAGCTCGTTTAGCGCGGGCAAGTCAGCCTTATAAATGATAGAGCGTCCATTTCGGCAGCTCGTAACTAAACCCGCGGAAGACAGGATATTAAGCTGAGCCGACAATGTGTTCGGGGGTATCTTTTGTCTTCGTGCAAGGTCTCCTGCGGAGATCCCGATCTGGCCAGCCTTCACAATCTCCCTGAACGCTCTTAGGCGCCCTTCATGCGAAAGGCTGGTCAATCGTGTGATCGCATCAGTTATTTCCATATTTCTCGAAATATAGAAACATGAATTCACGTCAAGAGTTCCGAACTGCGATCTCTCCGTTGGATCTATTTCAGATCATTCACTCCGGGATAGTCAGCTGAATTGTCAAAGCTACGCTCACTCATCGTCGAAGTCGATCCGCGCGTGATTTGTTTAACACCGTCAGTCTTACGCATTTCGAAATCATCATAAAGCTCATCGAGTGCGGTCCGTGCCTCGTAACTGAGCGTATCTCCGTCGACGGTGATGATCTGGAAGAATTGAGTGTTTTCAGCGCGGCGCGCCAAAGTCACACCCTCATCCTCATACATGTCCCACCCGGTCTCTTGAAAGTCATACTGTTTCGGGCCGCTGACCGAATTCACGAACATGATATCGACTTGTCCGCCCGAGTCTTTCCAACCCAGGCGTTCCGGCGTTTGGCCGATCGCACCGCGCGCATAAGTATGATCATGGCCCTGTAAGACGAGATCGACATCGTGACGTTCCAGAACCGGCAGCAATACAGCCCGGCGGTCAGCACTATCGCGCCCTCGTCCCGACGAAAAAATTGGATGGTGCATGGAGACGACCTTCCAAGTCGCGTCGCTCGCGGCCAATTGCCGGTCGAGCCACTCGGCCTGGATTTCTATCTGGCTGTTTTGCGTCGACAGGATGAAGACGTGTAAATCGTCAGAATAACGCAGATCATAAACCACCTCGTGGAGGTCCTTCGGTAACTCGGCCTCGATAGGCAAGGTGAATTGTGGACGCCAAAAGATCGACAGAACCCGGTCGGTCTGGTTGGGCGACAAACCCAAGCGTGCATATTCGTGATTGCCGGCAACGGGCAGCGCCGGGATCATCCCATGAATATGGCTGACCGCTTTGAACCACTCGGCCCACTCGAAATCGCGGGAAGCACGATTAACAAGATCGCCTGCATGAAGAATGAAATCGGCGTCTGGTGCCGCGGCATAAGCGGCGCGGATGAGGCGAGACCAATGCGACATGACCCCATTCTGAGCGTCGCCGACATAAACGAACTTCACAGGTCCAGAAGCGGCGGCTGTCCGCGTTTGGAACCATTCACTCCAGGCACCATGCTTACCGCGCACGCGATAGGCATACATCGTATCTGGCTCCAGGTTCGAAAACGTGACCGAATGAAAATGCGCGGCCGGCAGGCCCGCATTCATCGGCTCGGCATAAACTGTTCCCGCAAGTTCTGGCATCGCGGGATTGAGCGGCTCAGTGCGCGCTGAGACCGTAATTGCATCCAAATCGAAACGCGCATCGTCCGTTGAAATAGCAATCTCCGCGATCGTTTCAGTAACGGTTTCGTCGGTACGCCACGTGACTGAGAACCGACTCTGCGGCTGATCGGCGAGCGTCACAACAATGCGGTCCGGCCAACCGGTCGCGTTCTGCCAAGGCGGCATCGTGTCACCATGATGCCCGCCATGCGCATGAGCTGAGCCGAACATCAAAGTCAGAAATACCGTAAAAACCAAAATCGCGCGCATGACTATCGAGCCTCTCATCATTGCTTAAGCGTGTTCCGGAGACGCAAGGCGCTTTCCGACCCTTTCAGTCAGCCCTAATGGAAGCGTGTGAATGTGATTTGTCAGTTCGCTCGGAAATTGACGACAAGCATGCCGATTTGTTGATCTGTGCAAGGTCATCCCGGGGTGGCAGACCGTTCAAGGATTGATCTTTTTCTCCTGAAACTTGAGCCTTTAAATCATGCGCATTCACTTCGTTCGTCATCTGCCCACAGTTCAAGATCCGAGTACCCCATCGAGAGACTGGCTGCTCGCCCCCGAGATAACAGCGCACGAAACGATGCTCACGAAGCGTCTGCGCCACATCGGGTTCGATGCTCTGCTGACCAGCAAAGAACCGAAGTCTCAAAACAGCGCAGCTCGCCTCTTTCCTGAAGAACTTCATTACCTTGCGGACTCGAGACTGAACGAACTCTCACGAGCGGGGTTTATTAAGGATTACGCCGGACAGGTAGAACGTGTCTTTGCGAGGCCAGAAAAGCCCATCAATAATTGGGAACCCGCTGCGGTCTGTTTCTCTCGGGTCTTAAACCTCATCGAGGAGCTCCTTTCGAAGGAATACCAAGAAGTCGGGCTGGTTGGACACGGATTGCAAGCCGCTTTGGTTCGCGCTCACACCTTGTCTCAATCGCAGGCCAGGCTGGAGGATTGGCAACAGATTCAAATGCCCGATTACATGCATTTCTCAGTTTCAAAAGAGATGAGGTTTGAGCTAATAGAAGACTTTGCGAACTTTCGAACGCTATAAAAAGCCATCACCGATGCTTATCCGCCGCCAACGGTCTGAGGTCCGGCAGAGACCTTGGTCACGACCTGATTTTGATAGGCGGAACGTTCCCGCAAGCGCGCAAGCCAAGCCCAAGTCGATGGGAGCGTGCTGGGTTTCACCTCTTCGGGGCACCGCCTCAGGCGATGGCCCCAGACGCCGAGTGCAAAGTCGGCGGCGCTGATCTCTGCCCCCATCACGAAATCCCGATCAGACAACCGGCGCTCTAAGATCTTTAGAACTGGCATCGATTGCTCAACGGCTTTGGCAATCTCATTCGCCGTTGCAGAAACCGGTTTATAGGCTTTTCGGATTGAAGAGACAGCCGATTGCAGCGCCCCTGCCCAATCCATCCAGGCTTCCAGATGGGCTCGCTGAAATGGATCTTCCGAGACGAAACGCTTTTCTGGATCGATTGCGCATAAATACCGAATGATCGCATTCGATTCCCACAGGCTCTCGCCGTTTTCAAAATGGATCGCTGGGATTTTTCCAGAGGGGCAGATGGCGCGATAATCCGCATCATCATTCCCGCCAAATGCGCCGCCCCAATCGACACGCTCATGCTCGAGATTGAGCTCTTCGAGCGTCCACATGACGCGCGCCACAGCGGAACTATCTGGGCGACCATAGACCTTGATCATCGCTTACGCCCCTGCCCCAAAGTCTCGGATCGCTTCTGCCAGGCGATTGTGATCTCCGGCTTGGAAATGGAACGCGTGCCAGCCTAAAGCCTTCGCCGCCTCAACATTTTCTGCTTTATCGTCAATCAAGAACAGGTCCTCCCCTCGAGCGCCCAGCGCGCTTTCAATCGTCCGAAAGAACGGCTCTTCTGGCTTTTTGTGCCCGATTGGACCGGCCGCAAAAAAATGGTCCATGCGCGTTTCGAACTTCATCTCATTGCGAATGTAAGCCAGGCGGCGGGCTTCATTATTGGTCGCGAGCACATTGATGAACCCAGCCGTTCGCGCCTCATTCAAAAGCTGAATGGTCTGATCGTCCGGTAAATTGTCCTTTCCGAACCAATAGTTCAAAAATGCGGTCGGCGTGATGGCGCAATCTGCCTGCTCGATCCACTCAGCCACCAAATCGATCAAGTCGCGCTTGCCAATGAGCACGTCATCAAATCGTCCACTCCGAAAGACGTATTTCGAAAATGCTTCGGCACTCACGCCGATATCGCGATCAAATGTGGCCTTCCAGACGAACGTACCGTTGATCAGATTGCGGTTGAGCACGCCGTCAAAATCCCAAGCAATAATCTTCTGGGTCATTGATGTTCCTCAAACAAGCACGTCAGTCTGCATATCGTGCAACGCGCGATAGATGCCGTTTGGATTGCGAAGGAGATCGCTATGAGACCCCTGTTCGACAATCGAGCCATTCTCGAACACCAATATCCGATCGACATCTCGAACTGTT
>JAYZAM010000234.1:0-8735 GCA_036339715.1 Pseudomonadota bacterium
TCGCATAGTCGAGATCGACATGCAGATTCGTCAGAACGGCGCGGCGCGGTTTCAGGTCTTCGATCCAGCCAAGAGTTAGTTCCAGATGCGCGTGCGATGGATGCGGCGTGTAGCGCAAGGCATCGATGGCAAGCAGGTCGAGCCCTTGTAAATGTTCCAAAGACTCTTCGGGCAACCCGTTCAGGTCGTTGCAATAAGCGATATTGCCAAACCGGAATCCCAAGGACCGAATATAGCCATGTTCCTGATCAACCGGCAGCGCTTCGAGTCGCCCGCCAGGACCGTTGAGCTCAAAGCGCTCATAGGCCTTGATAAAGGGCTGCAATCGATAGATTGGCGGATACCCGTTCGCCCCCTGAAACACGTAGCTAAACTTTTTGACCAGCGTTTCAGATGTCGCGACATCCATAAATGCATCGACTTGTGCGCGGTTGCGAATGGCGAGCGGTCGCACATCATCAATGCCGTGCGTCTGATCAGCATGGTCATGCGTAAACAAAACCGCATCGAGCCGCCCGATCTCGGCTTTAAGAAGCTGCTCACGCATATCGGGCGAGGTATCAATCAGAATATTTGTTCGTGCATCCGGCGCTTGCTCTGACCAGAGCTCGACAAGGGCCGAGCATCTTGTTCGGCGGTTCTTTGGCTCGGTCGGATCGCACGCGCCCCAATCCCCACCAAGGCGCGGAACGCCGCCGGAGGATCCCGTTCCGAGAAGCGTGAATCTGACCGTCCGCCCCGTCATGAGACCCGCTGGAATAGTTTCAGGGCGTTTGTCTCGCACATTTGCCCGATTTCATCCCGCGTGGTGCCGTGCAAATTCGCCAAAGCGTCTGCCACATATGGCAAATAGGCAGGTTCATTGCGCCGCCCTCGATACGGCATCGGGGTGAGATATGGGCAATCTGTCTCGAGAATGACCCGGTCAAGCGGTACGTCTTTAATCACCGCGCGAACTTCTTTCGCACTTTTGAACGAAAGAATCCCAGAGACCGAGACATAAGCCCCTAGCGCGAGACCGCGCTGGCAGAGATCGGCGCCCCCTGTGTAGCAGTGCAGCAAAATAGAAAACGCCCCGCGTGCGTATTCTTCTTCCAGAATGTTCGCCGTTAAATCGTCAGCTTCGCGTGTATGAACGATGACCGGCAAACCAGTTTCACGCGCCGCCTCGATATGGGTCCTGAAGCTCGCCTCCTGCTGATCTTGCGGGCTATAGCCATAATGTAGGTCCATGCCCGTTTCACCGATCGCCACGACTTTAGGGTCTGCGGCGGCCTCTATAAGCTGAGCGGCCGTGGTATCGGTGAAATCCTTCGCATGATGCGGATGTGTCCCGACGCTGCACCAGATATCGTCATTGGCATCCGCGATCGCCTTAACGCGTGTATAGCTGTCGAAACGCTCGCAGATGGCCAGCATGCGAGTCACGCCCGCCTCCCTCGCCCGTTCTAATACAGCTTCGAGGTCATCCTGATAGGCTTCAGCGTGAAGGTTTACATGGGTATCAAACATCGCGTCACGCGCTTACCGTCTTCACGCCGTCTTGCAAGACCGAAAACAATTTGGTCGCGGTTTGAATTGGCGTGAGATTAAGATCCCTCGCCGTCGCACGCACTTGATGCATGGCGAGCCAGGTGTGGCTGAGCTCAGGTTCTGCATCCGCCTTTTCAGCGACCCACCCCATCAGCGTATCAGAGAACGCCTGCAGTGATCCGTCATCGGCCAATGTGGATGTCAGAGCGGCGGAAAGAACACCGCTCGCCGGTTTGCGCACATTTCGGAGTAATGCTCTTGCCGCTTGCACAGCTTTCGCACCGGACGTCTTGGACAGTTCTAATCCATACCCAGGACGCCCAGGCGCAAGATCCAGCGCGAGATCCACATTCACATCATGACCCGACAGAACAGCTCGGCTGTCATCCTCAGATAAGGGATAAAGCCGCAAGACCTGACAGCGTGATCGGATGGTCGGCAAAATCGGCTGCGTCGCGTGGGATATTAGGATCAACAGAGCATTGGCCGGCGGCTCTTCCAGCGTCTTGAGGAGCGCGTTCATGCCCGAAACGTTCATCTCATCAAGAGAATCAATCACACCCACGCGCCAGCCAGACAAGGCGGGGCGCAGACTGAAGAACTGGTTCATCTCACGGATCTGATCAACCGTTATGTCTTGCCGCAGCTTTCCCTTCTCGTTCAGACCACGGGTGATCCATTTCAGATCAGGGTGCCCACCCGATAGGATCAATTGCATGACTTTGTCATGTTCGGGCGCATCAACTGAACCTGCTCCAAGCATCAATCCGGCAATTCGCCTTGCAAAGACGGACGTTCCGCTGCCGGATGGTCCTTGAAAAATCCAACCATGGTGCAGACGGCCCGACGCTCTGGCTTTCAAGAAACGCTCAGATTGCGCGCCATGCCCGATCAGGGGGAAAGCGGCGGTCATGGCCAACCCAGTCGCGCTTCAATTTGCATCAGAGCAGATTCGAGCACAGCGTCTGGCGCTTGTTCCGCATCGATGATCACGCAGCGCTCCGGCGCACCTTCAGCGATCTCAAGAAACGCCGCACGAATGTCGCGGTGAAACGAAAGCGCTTTATCCTCGAAGACGTCACTGACGCCGCGTTTCTGCCGACGATCGGCAAGCACTTCCGGATCCCCATCAAGCACCAAAGTCAGATCAGGCCGGGTCTCGCCAACGACGGCGTTTTCGATGGCCAGCAGCGTTTCCGGCGCGACCCCGCTGACACTCTGATAGGCCCGTGTCGAGTCGGCGAAGCGATCGCACAAGACCCAATTCCCGTCTGCCAGCTGCGGCCGGATAAATTTCTCTAGATGATCGTCACGAGACGTGTTCATTAGAAGCGCGTGCGCCAAAGGCGACCACGCCTCATCTCGAGGTGGAAACAAGGCCAGCCGCCGCACTTCTTCGGCGAGCACGGTCCCACCGGGTTCGCGTGTGGCGACCACATTCATGTGCCGCGCCCGCATCGCCTCGGACAGACCTGCAATCAGAGTGGATTTTCCTGTCCCCTCGCCGCCCTCCAGCGTAATGAACCGACCCGTTTGATCCAAGCTCTAAGCTCCACCTTCCAACATTCTGCTCAACCCTTCGATGGCCCGCCCCATAAATCCGAGGCGTGGAACACTTTCGGTCGCCAGCAAAGGTAACTCGATTGGGTCTTGTCCTTCAATCGTTACAATCAGTGTGGCGATTTGATCGCCTTCATTGATGGGCGCTTCGATCAAGCGATCATGGACAATTTCCGATGTCCCGCGCACGAATGATCTCTTATGAGCCGTTACTTCGCGCGACTCCCCAAGTTTCACACCGACCTTGCGGACTTCGCCCATCCAGACATCAAGCTCAGCAAGCCTTTGATTATCTGCCGAAATTGTGCGGGTTTCAAAAGCGCTGAACGCCATGCGCATCAGGCGTTCGGCCTCTCTCGCTCGAGCCTGTTTGCTGGGCAAACCGTTGATGACAATGGTCCGACGTTTGCCGTTCCGTATAGCGGACGCGGTCAAACCATAGCCCGAAATATCAAGATGGCCTGTCTTTAGACCATCGGCGCCATCCATCGTGCCTAGCAATGGATTACGATTTGCCTGGGTGTATTCGCCCCAAGTGTAGGCCGCTTGGCTGTACCAGCTATAGTACTCTGGATAGTCGTCGATGATCAGTTTCGCGAGACGCGCAAGATCCGCGGCCGAGACGACATGCCCCTCGCCTTCGAGACCCGTTGTGTTGACAAAATTCACTGACGTCAGCCCAAGCTCCTGAGCTCGATCGGTCATTTGACGCGCGAAGGCCGCCTCCGATCCGGCAATCCCTTGCGCCAGCACGATACAGGCATCATTGCCCGACATGACAATCATGCCCTGCAAAAGCTCGCGAACCGTCGGGCGCTCATTTGGGCGAAGCCCCATGGTTGATGTTCCGGACGGAAATCCACCACGCCGCCAGGCATCTTCGCTGACGACCATTTCAGTATCCAGCGTAATCTCACCTTCCGAGATCAGGTCGAAAACGAAATAGGCCGTCATCATTTTCGTCATTGATGCGGGAATCATCGGCGTCTCGCCGTCCTTGGACCAGAGAATATCGCCGGTCTCGTGGTCCATGATGACCGCATAATCTGCTTCGGTATCAATAATTTGCGCCAGCACTGGCGCCGGAATCAGAGCCAGAGCCAGAAACACAAAAGCACTACGCCACATCCGCATCTCACAACCTTTCATCGACCAAAAAAGAGGCCCTTTTTCCTTGTACCGGAAAAAGGGCCAGTTCGTGACGATGGTCAATCGAAATGGAGACGCGATTTAGCGGCGCGTTAGAAAACCGTCCGCAATCCCGGCATTCGCCAGTTGCGCCCGCTGGGTCTCAGCGGCATCCATGGTCGTGTAAGGCCCGATCAGAACGCGGAAGAAATCACCGCCATTGACCCGGGCTTCCTCAATCTTGACGTTTAATCCGCGACCGAGCGCATATGTCAGATCCTGAGCATTTCCGATTTCGGCAAAAGCGCCGGCTTGAATGTAGAAGCCGCTCAATGATGCGGGGGCCGCAGCGGCCACCGTTTGCACAGGCGCGGCGGGTTCTGGCACATAACTCGGCACGTCGACACTCGCGGTTTGGACCGGAGCACTCGCGGCCGGAACCGGCGGCATCGCCTCGTCCTCAATGTCGTTCGTTGCAAAGGCCTGATCCGTGCGCTTCACCGGCGCGGGACCAAGATACTTTACCGTGACGTTGGCAGATGCCCCTTTGCTCATCCCAAGCACAGCCCCGGCACGCGGCGACACCTCAAGAATGCGCTTGCCATCAAATGGCCCCCGATCGTTGACGCGGACAACGACTTCGCGGCCATTGTCGTCATTTACGACCTGGATGAGGCTCGGCAGAGGCAAACTCGGATGAGCCGCCGTCATCGCCGTTTCGTCGAAAATCTCGCCATTCGCCGTCGGTTGGCCATTAAAACCATCTGTATAGATGCTGGCCAGACCAGACTCCTGGCTGATTTTTGCGTCCTTGTTGGCGCGGACGCGGCTTAGCGTGAGCGGCTGGCCGGTGCGTGCGACGGCCTGAGGCTGAAGCGACGCGATCCGAACAGGTTGCGATGGCGCGCTGGCAGGGGCTGTTTCAGCGGCCTGAACAGAGGCACCAAATAATCCAGACTCTGGCGTGCTCGCGGCGGATGGCGGCGTGAACACAATCGGATCATTGAAGGAAGGTGTTGGAGCCGCTGGTATATTCGAAGCGCTCACATCCGAAGAGACGGCCGCACCCGGATATTTGAAGTTTACGCGGCGCTCCGCCGTGACCGTTGCGGATTGCGCTGATGCGGTTTGAGCTGGCGCTTTTGGCTGAACCAGCGATGACGGGCTGGATTTCGCTGTGTTGGCATAAACGATCGGCGCGCGCTTCTGGTCGGCGTAGGCGATCCCGGCTGTGGACAGTGCAATCATGCTAGCGCCCGTCAGCGCCACACATAGCGAATATGAGACCTTCGTCTTCATCTCTAACCTCATTCTGCGGTCCCTGCTCAGGGATGAGCAGGCAGAGCATTCAGCTCTTCCTCGATGCTGACCTGTTTACCATAGCAAGCTGCATGTATGGTGAACACAAACAGAAACTTGGTCACATCGCTGGAAAGACCTGATTAACCATAAACCGACTGAATGCAGGCAATTTCATGACAGGGCTTGCAATCTTTCGCGGACTGTAGAAAAGGAAGCGTCCTGCTGCGGAGGAGTGGCAGAGTGGTTGAATGCGGCGGTCTTGAAAACCGTTGAGCGTGCGAGCGTTCCGGGGGTTCGAATCCCTCCTCCTCCGCCACCGATTTCACATAACTTGTTGATTATTTTTGGAATTATTTTTTGTGGCGCGACGGTACCCCGCCACCAACCCCGCCAAATGATTCATTAGTTATGTCCGCTTTGGGTCAAAAGCGGACATTTGCCAGACATCTTGCTGGAGGTGAGTTCCGAATGCTGGGGTCTTGTTAAGCTCGTCGGCTGGGTCACCTCGCTGCCGGTTTCACCTTCGCATTCCAAAGGCACGTGTCACGGTCAGTCCGAATTTGTGTCTCACCATTGATTATACCCCCATAGGGTATCATATGGTCCTCCTGATGCGGGCTTTCCCGTGACAATCGAGGGTACGAAATGTCTCATCACGAACATCACCATCACCATGGCGTACACTGCCATTCGGCGACTGCTGAATCTGGTAAGGACTATGACCATATCCCGGAGGGATACGGCGGCACCGTCTGGACCTGCCCGATGCATCCGGAGGTGCGCGAGACCTCAAATGTCGGCTGCCCGATCTGCGGCATGGCGCTTGAGCCGGAAACTGTAACTGCTGAAGAAGACACTTCAGAACTCGACGATATGACGCGCCGGTTCTGGATCGGTCTGGTGCTTTCTGTGCCGCTGGTGGCTATTGCCATGGGCGAAATGATCCCAAGCAATCCGCTCGCGCATGTCTTAAGTCCTAGTGTTGGCATCTGGGTGCAGGTCGTGCTCGCCACGCCGGTGGTCTTGTGGGCGGGCTGGCCATTCTTTGTTCGTGGCTGGCAGTCGGTGCAGCGCCGCAGCCTGAATATGTTCACGCTGATCGCGATGGGCACGGGCGTCGCTTATGCTTATTCTCTGGTTGCCGCTTTTGCGCCTGGCCTGTTCCCAGACTCGTTTCGCGGGCATGGCGGCATGGTCGCGGTCTATTTTGAAGCCGCCGCAGTCATCATCACACTGGTCCTGTTGGGGCAGGTGCTCGAATTGCGGGCCCGAAGCGCGACCTCCGGTGCGATCCGCGCCTTGCTTGAGCTTGCACCACCAACCGGGCGTAAAATTGCCGAAGATGGCTCGGAACGGGAAATCGATCTTGCCCATGTTGTGATTGGTGATCGTTTGCGGGTCCGTCCAGGCGAGAAGGTGCCGGTTGATGGACGCGTGCTTGAAGGCCGCTCCGCGGTGGATGAGTCGATGGTCACGGGAGAGCCCGTCCCGGTCGAGAAATTCGAGGGTGAGCGCGTTACAGGGGGCACGGTCAACGGCACCGGATCTCTGGTCATGGAAGTAACGCATGTCGGCGAAGACACGCTACTCTCTCAAATCGTGCAGATGGTCGCTGCCGCGCAAAGATCGCGCGCGCCGATCCAGCGCGTCGTTGATATGGTTGCGAGCTGGTTTGTCCCGGCGGTCATCGCCATTGCTGTTCTGACTTTTATTGTCTGGTCTGTATTCGGCCCCGATCCGGCAATGACCTTCGCGCTTGTCAACGCAGTCGCTGTCCTGATCATTGCGTGTCCCTGTGCCCTCGGTCTCGCCACGCCCATGTCGATCATGGTCGGCACAGGCAAAGGGGCGTCGAATGGCATCCTGATCAAGAATGCCGAAGCGTTGGAGACCTTTGAAAAGGTCGACACGGTCGTCGTCGACAAGACCGGCACTCTGACGCTCGGTCGCCCGGAACTGGTTACGGTTCAACCTGAAGAAGGCTTTGACGACAAGACCCTGCTGAGTCTCGTCGCCGCGGTCGAACGCGCCAGTGAGCATCCCCTGGCCGAGGCGATCGTGCGCGGGGCTGAGAAGCGTAATGCACCGAACCAGGAGGCCACCGACTTTGAATCTATCACGGGCGAAGGCGCACAAGCTGTCGTGGATGGCCGGACCGTCGCGATCGGAAACTCGAAAATGATGAAACGGTTCGGCGCATGGTCCGACCGATCGGGCGAGGGTGCAGATCAGTTTCGCGCTGAAGGACAGACCGTCATGTTCGTCGCTATCGACGGACGCTTTGCAGGCCTGATCGGTGTCGCAGACCCAATCAAGGACTCAACCCCTGAAGCCATTCGCCGCCTGCATGCACAAGGCTTGAAAGTTGTCATGCTCACCGGCGACAATGAGACCACTGCGAGAGCCGTCGCGACAAAAGTTGGGATTGACGAAGTCCATGCTGACGTGTCGCCGGAAGACAAGCACCGGATTGTCTCAGAGCTTCAGGCAAAAGGTGCTCGCGTGGCCATGGCAGGAGACGGCATCAATGATGCGCCTGCACTGGCGCAGGCCGATGTCGGGATCGCCATGGGAACCGGCACGGACGTCGCCATGGAAAGCGCAGGGGTCACGCTGGTCAAGGGCGACTTGCTTGGCGTCGCAAAAGCGCGCGAGCTTAGCCGCGCGACCATGCGCAACATTCGAGAAAACCTGTTCTTCGCCTTTGTCTATAATTCACTCGGCGTGCCGGTCGCGGCGGGCATTCTATATCCTTTCTTTGGTCTCCTCCTCAGTCCGATGATCGCGGCGGCTGCCATGAGCCTGTCGTCGGTTTCGGTGATCGGGAACGCGTTGCGCCTGCGGGCATTGAAGCTTTGAGCCCGGGGTAGATCACGGAGAATTGAGCTTGACGCAAATTGATACCAACACATAACGTTATACCCCAAGGGAGTATTTTATATGAACCAGGAAGCACGAGTATCTGCCCGGAACCGACTGTCTCGTATCGAAGGACAGGTGCGTGGGGTCTCCAAGATGATTGAAGAGGACCGGTACTGTATTGACGTGGTTCGCCAGGTGCAGGCAATCAAGGCCGCCCTCACCGGTTTGGAGAAGCTACTCTTGGACCAGCATATCGACACTTGCGTCGAAACCGCACTGAAGAGTGATGATGTTTCAGAGCGCCGAACCAAAGTCGAAGAGCTCGTAGCCGTATTGGGCGGGCGCAAGAA
>JAYZAM010000235.1:0-3086 GCA_036339715.1 Pseudomonadota bacterium
GGGTACGTGCGAATAGGTGAACCCCAACGCTTTCCCTATTCGTTCGGGTTTCGAGATTTTTTCCTTTTCTACCAAGACCTTTTCAATATCTGTGCGCCGAGAATCTTGACGAGCGCTGTCAATTATTTGGTGTGATCAGACTGCTCAAAAGCCCTTTACCGGGTAAAGGCGGATCCGTAATTAGAGGTGCGGCATCGTCACTACGTCCCCACGTTGATGTGGCTTTGTCCGCAAATTGGGGAGCGCTCGAACCTCGTTGAGGCATCGAGCCTTGGTCCGCCGGGCATTCACGTGTTCAAGCGGACGCTCCCTTCTCGTTTCGCCAGTTTCTTCGATGCGCAGAATAATCCGATGACGGAATATAAAGCGCGCCGGGACGCCAGATCCTGCGAACGCGAAAACATTGTTCTGTTCCGAATCCGTGTGGCCCCCCTCGATAGAATAGAAGCTATAATTCAGGTCGGAAGCTTCAGCTTGCGCCCCGGCCTTGCGCTGAGCGAGCGGGTGAGAGTTTACAATGCCCGCATCCGTTATTAGCTCATCGTGATGGCTTTCTGAAAGGCAGGGCGTGCCGAGATGCGGTCAACATAAGCCTTCAGATTTGTCATCTCGTCGCTGACCGAACCGATCCGGTTGGACATGAAGCAGGCATGACCGAGCATGATATCTGCGCCTGAAAAGTCTCCGATCAGATAGTCGCGCCCCTCGAGGGCGTCATTGATTGGTGCGAGCGCCTTGCTGAGCAGTCTTTGCGCCTGGCCCAGTACATTGGCATCGCGGCGATCCTCAGGCAGCAAGAGCGTGTGCACCACGACTGTGTTTACCGGCGGCATCACCCTGCCCTCACAATAGTGGAACCATTGCAGATCTTCGGGAAAACGCGCGTCTTCAACGGCAGGCTTCAGCCCCCCATTCTTATGGCGCTCGAGCACATATTCAACGATCGCACCTGACTCGAAAATAGAGACCTCGCCATCCTCCAGAACCGGCACACGACCGAGCGGATGACGCTCGCGATGTTCGTCCGATTTCAGGTCCTTGGGATGGAAGGACATTTTATTGATATCATAAGGAAGCCCGAGCTCTTCGAGGAGCCAGACAATGCGTCCGGCACGTGAATTCGGGGCAAAATGGAGTTTCAGCATAGGTCGCTCTCAATCGGCTATGGTGACTTATATTTGGGCTCTATGCGGTCTTCAGACCGGCATTCTCGAGACGCCAGCGCAGAGTATCGACCCGGTCCTGCCCGAAGAAGGGTTCGCCATTGAAGACCATGGTTGGAACGCCCCAATGCCCAGCGGCCTCAAGCGCGGCATGGTTCGCTTCAACCTCTTCCATAGGGTCGTATTCGGCGATCTTTGCTTCCAGGTCGGCAAGATCCAAGCCCGCTTTCGCGACGGCGTTGGCGAGATGGTCGCCGTCGGTCCAGGTCTCTCCGGACGCCCAGATCAGATGCGAAACATGGTAGGCGAGATCAATGCCTTTGCCCTGACGCTGAGCTTCAACGCCGAGGCCCGTGAGCCGGTAAATATAAGGCTGTTCGTCGGCCACTTCGAACGTTTCGAAGTCTTGAACAATCGGATCCGGCGTTGGCCAGTTGATGTTCAGCCCGAGGAATTCGGCCCGCCGAAACGAGTCCATGACAATGTACTGAGCCGGTTTCCGGTCGCCGGTGAACAGCGTGTTCTTTGAACGGACCGCAATCGGCAAGACGGGTCTCAGACGAACATCGACATCAAACTCTTCGCGCAGCTTCAACATGTCTGGCGTGGCGATATAGGAATAAGGGCTTCTGAAGGACCAGAAGACGTCGACAATGGCGGTCATAATTGCGTTTCCTCTTATATTTCTTGTTCTTCTGCGTGCCGACGACACGTCTCCCATGGCCGCATAACTTCTTAGCTACTGGGTTCAGATTTTCGCGCGGATTGGTCAAGGGTCCCCAAGGGAGAGTTAAGGTTCACAATGCCAGCACAATTCTTCTCCGGCTGCGGCGCCGATGGGACTTCCGGGCGGCGTTCGCAGGGATTGTGGGTTTACGCTGCCCGCCTCATCGCGTTGCGCGCGGATGCGGGACACCAAGTATGCGAAGTGACTCTCTTCCTCTGGCGTTCGCGCGGCACGGCGCCGAGTGAGGCGGGTTTCGATCGTCTTCAGCCTGTGGGCGACGGTGCTGGCAACCTCTGCTGACAGATCAGCGCGGTGCGAAAGCGCGATGAGCTTCTCCACGAACCTGGATTGGACGATCCGCGCAAGGTGCTGATGCCTCTGGCTTTCATATCTTTGGAAGACCGCCTCTTCGACCTGCGACAGAACATTGCTTAGGTTCAGCGTGGCGCCCGAGCGTTGTTCATAGGCGGCCAGCCTTTCCAGCCGCGCTGGTGCCAGAAACGCGTCCAGGGTCAAATCCACGGCGATTTCGGCGGCTGAGGGCAAGTCAAAAACGGGGCCTGTTCGAGACGGAAACAGCTCAAGTGACTGTCCGCCACCGGCAAAGCCAACATCGCCAGGTGTGAGTGTGTTCAGAAGACTGTCGGGAAGATCAAGCTGGCTCGGGGCAAGCGTCAGCAGCAAGGCATCGATCGCGCGTTGTTGCTCAACCGGTGGAACGGGCCTTGCCGGAGTTGGATCAGCGCCGGCCACGCCGTATTCAAACTCCAGCCCTCCGAGATATTTCGCGGCGGCGGCGACCTGATAGCGGTGATACAGATAGATCGGGACGATTACGGCGTTCAGATCTGAAGCGGAGCGACCCGTGGCCAATCGATCCAATCCAAAATTCTGCAGGGCGATGCGGCGAACCTCGAGCGTTTCGATCAGGGTCTCGATGGCGTCTTCGCCATTGTCCCAGACCGAGCCGTAGGGGTTGGCGGTGCCAACGGAGCGGCCATGCCGATCCGCCGTGAAACGAAGGCCAGAGTCAAACGCTTCACCGACCATGGCGTCCAGTGCATCGGACTCGTCTTCGCCATCGGCAAACTCAGAGTAGAGCCATTTTACCGTGAATACGTCCCACGCCCCCAATCCAATGCCGTAAGCTTCCGAAAAGTCGAGCGCGCCATCCCGGGGGCGGATGTACGGTGCTG
>JAYZAM010000236.1:0-3855 GCA_036339715.1 Pseudomonadota bacterium
GGAGCGTTGGGCTGGGGGCTGGCACTGTGCTTCCCCGATCTGCGCTTCGACGGATCGTGGGGCATCATGTTTGCTCTGGTCTTATTCATTGCGGGTGTGACCCTATTGGCTTTAGCGCTTGCATCTTTTTTTCAAGCCAAAACGACCGCAAACCCAATTGATGTGAGCAGAGCCGAAACACTCGTAACGTCTGGGTTATTTCGCCTGAGCAGAAATCCTATGTACCTCGGAATGCTGCTCATCCTGATAGGCGGCGTCTTTTGGATTGGAAACTGGGCGGCCTGTTTAGCGCCAGCTATTTTTGTCTTTATGATGACTGAGCTTCAAATCAAACCCGAAGAACGAGCGCTGAAGGACAAGTTCGGGGATGCCTATATCGGATACTGCAAGCGCACGCGGCGATGGATTTAATGGTGTTTGGTCTGGCGCTAGACGCATCAACAATTTTGTTTGTGCTTTCACTGATCGGAGGCACGCTCCTGCTCGCCTTAGCATTGGCGAGCACGGCTTTTCGGACGTTCGAGTTCTTTCCTCCACCGAGCAAAAAGAGCTGGCAGTCCATAGCCTTCATCAGCCTATTTCGGCTTTTCCTTTATCCGCTCATCGTTCTGTCGGTTCTCGAATATGAGCATCCTACCGATTGGAGCCAGATTGTACTGGGAGTTACGTTTCTCGTGGTAGGGTTTGGCACCGCAATTCTAATCACCTTTCAAATGGGATGGCGGAACGCATTTGGAGAAAGGCGCGGACTACAGACTTCTGGTTGGTTCAGGTTGAGCCGGAACCCTGTCTATGTTGCGACTTGGATCGGCCTTGTTGGTTGGGTGATCATCATTCCCGTCATGCAGGTGGCAATCCTGCTCGCGCTCTGGGGCTTAATGTACCTACTTGCGCCACTCGTCGAGGAGCCCTGGCTAGAACGTGAATATGGGAGTGAATATCTCGCGTATCGTCGGCGAACGAGACGGTTCCTCTAAGGATACCTAACAAATCGCCGGGGGTCGCTGTCCAGATCAAATAGTAATTCAAGCGACCTATTTAGGGCGACTTAAGCCACTTACCTTATAAGGGAATTAGAAGAGTTAGGGGTTCACACCCCATTCACTTGACAGTGAGGTAAGATACCGAAACTCCAAGAAAGGGTCGCTGTAAATTGGAGCAAAACCAACGCTCTAGTATGCGGCCCATTTTGACTTTGTGCCAGCTTGGACTCGGACCGTGCGGCCCATGGTCATAATGTCGTCGAGTTGCATGAAGATCAAGCCTTTGGATTGGTGTTCAGTCGTTCGAGCGAAATCTTTCCGTGCCCGCCCCAAATTCTGTAGTTCAAATATCGCAAGACCGTCGCCCGGCGCACGGCAGAAACTTCCTAATAGGAGACATACCGGAACCGCTGTTTCATCCCGGAAGCGGCCATAAAATGCGACGCGGGATGATCCCAGAAGCGGTTTCGAAGCTCGAAACCAAAGTCTTGAGTTTAAGTCACACCATCGGACGGCTCATGTTTTTCGGCCATCACTATCAATCGCTCCTCCCGCGCTGCGATAAGCGGCCAGCAGCTCATTCTGGTCTTGAGTTAAAACGGTTGACGCTAGACGGTCAGGCAATGAGCGAAACGCGGCTTCAAAGTCAATCGGTGTGACTCTAACAAACGTTCCGCCATTTTCAGGCCAAATGAAGACGCCAAAGCGCCATAAGAGGCGTTCGAAGTGTCGTCCAAACTTTATGAAGTCTCCGAACTCACTCCACGCTCCATAATCCCGCCAAAGTCGATCCAACTCGACACCATATCTCCTCCCCCAATCTATAAGACCGTGTGCCTCTAGGCCTTGAGTTACGGCAGGGTCAGAGAGTGGGTCCTCATCTGATCCGGCCGCTTGGCCGAGATACGTTGCCAGTTCGATCAAAACGGTGCGGCAAGCCACGATCATTGAAGACCATAATGCATCGAGATCTTGGCTCGATTGGTAGGCCGCCAGTGCGCTAGGGATATCTTCGCCGTACGCGTCCAGCGCCATCAAAAACTGACTTCTCGTTTCTTCAAGCGCCTGCTCCGACGTCCCGGTAAGTTGAGCTGTCAGCCTCCAGCCCAGATAGGCATGTGCCGCAGGATAAGCGACCGATACGATTGTGCCATCATGCATCGTCTCCTGCGGCGAAAGAAGCGTGCCGGGCAGCGCGGCTTCTATCTGGGTTTCCAAGTCAATGTTTGCGGCTTGGTTTGCCAAGATGCGCACCGCTGCCTCAAACGCCGCTTCATCAGCATCAATCAACGAGAGCGCTACACCTGCCCGCGCGATGATGCGAAAGCGTATCTGTCCATTACGCACTACAATCGGCGCCTGAGCGACGCCAATGCCAACAACCTCTGAAACCGTCTCCGGGCTTCCAAGTCGATCATCACCGCGATCGAGGACCTTCAAAGCTTCCTGATAGTCAAATGCGAAGGTGATCCCTTCAAGGCGCGTCAAGTCCAAAGCTTTTTCCAAGGTGCTGAACAACACACGGAGCGCTCTGGAAATCTCCTCCAAATTTTCGCCAGGGTCCCAATCGAAGAACGTCACCTGAAAGGATTCAAATCCGGCCGAAGGGTGCATCGGTTCCGAACTGCTGCCCGTCTCCCTCGCTTCGATGAAGTCCAATGCCTCCGATACGGTCCGATTTACAAAACTATCGGTGACACCGCCGATGGCTGCTGAGATCTGATTAAGATTCTCGCATTCTCGATGTGCGATGAAGAAACTGTTCGAACAGCCCGCGGCGTAGACATTAAAGTCTTTCAGGCTCGGCAGACCCGCGTCACCAGCCAGTCCGACCAACATCCGCTCACTCGAAATCGGCAAGAGAACGACACGCCGATCTTCGGTGCGGTCCATGAACAACGCCGAATGCGTTCCCTTGCGATCAATCGATATTGCAACGCAATCCGGTAGAATAAAACCCGCGCCTGGCACGATTTCGAGGCTCCATTCAAGCGCCAGAAAGTTGGTCTGCTCCCTGAAAAGTGGTCCATTATTTGAGTTAGTTCCGGCTTCAGATATGGAGCTGAGTTATGGGCAAGAGACTTAAGCCTGAAGAGATTATCGCAAAGCTGCGGGAGGTTGAGGTTCGTCTCGCTCGCGGTGAGACAGCAGCGCAGGCTGCACGTTCTATCGGCGTGACCGAGCAGACTTATTATCGTTGGCGCAAAGAGTATGGCGGGCTGCAGGTTGGCCAGGCCAAACGGATGAAAGAGATTGAGAAGGAGAACGCGCGGCTGCGGCGGGCTGTTTCTGATCTAACATTGGACAATCAAATCCTGCAGGAAGTCGTGCGGGGAAAGTACTAAGCCCTTCACGCAAACGCCTTGCGATCGATCATGTGGTGGAAGAGCTTGGCGCATCAGAACGCCGGGCTTGCCGCGTGATCGGTCAGCATCGCTCTACCCAGCGCAAGCCTAGAACACCTCGTGATGACGAGCCTGCGCTGACAGACGCGATCATCAGGCTCGCAACGCAGTTCGGCCGATACGGCTATCGCCGGATTACGGAGCTGCTGAGGCGAGACGGCTGGCGTGTGAATGAGAAGCGCGTCTATCGCATATGGCGACGTGAAGGGCTGAAAGTCCCGCAGAAGCAACCCAAGCGCGGGCGGCTGTGGCTGAATGATGGATCGTGCGTGAGGCTCAGGCCTGCACACAAGGGCCATGTCTGGTCGTATGACTTCGTCCAGGACCGCACCCATGATGGAAAGGTCTTCCGCATGCTGTGTGTCATCGACGAGTACACGCGCGAGTGTCTCGCCATCCGCGTCGAACGGCGCCTGAACTCTCGGGATGTTCTGGATGTGCTTGGCGAGCTGTTCGTGCGGCACGGC
>JAYZAM010000237.1:0-8752 GCA_036339715.1 Pseudomonadota bacterium
GGGCGTGCTTCAAGTGAAGGGGTCTGCCGTCGCCGAAACCGTCTATGCTGGGTGGGATGTCACCGCATGGCTGTCTGCTGCCCATCTGGAACAAGAAACCGCCGACTTCATTCAGGGCGACGACGCTTATGAAGACCGCGATATTTCTCGCGCGAATGACGACCCGCTGGCCTATCGCGATGCCTGGTCGGCGCGCGGCGCGGTTCGGTTGGAGCGTGAATGGGCCGATGGCCTTCTTACAATCACGCCGTTTGCGCGCACCCAGCAAATGGATTTCCGCCAACATTTCCTACCCTACAAAGGGTTTGAGAAAAACGGCCATACAGGCTTGGGCGTGATGACCCGCTATAGCCGCGAAGCAAATGATCGGGTTACGTGGCGCGTCGGCGCAGACGTCGATCTTGCCTCCGGCTATCTGCGTGAAACGCAACCAGCGCCATTTGGGTTCTTCCCGGGCGATACGCGCTTTCCGGTCGGGATCCACTATGACTACACGGTCGACACGCTCATGGGTGCGCTGTGGACGGAGCTGGATTGGTCAGTCACAGATCGCCTGACCATACTGACAGGGTTGCGGGCGGAAGCGCATGAGTATGATTACAGCACCGATGCCGCCGTTGGGATCAATGGTCGCTTCAATGTGCCCGCAGATAGAACCGACGAATTTTCGTTCGCCACGCCGAAGATCGGGCTCGTCTATGCAGCCACAAACCAGGTGGATTTCTACGCGAATTATGCCCGCGGCAGCCGCGCGCCGCAGGCGAGCGATCTGTATCGCTTGCAATCGCGTCAGGGCATTGCGGAAGCTGAGGTTGAAACCTTGGATAGTTTTGAGATTGGCGCGCGCGGAGCTTTAGTGGACGGCAATCTGATCTTCGATGTCGCCGCCTATACCGCTGACAAAGACAATTTCTTCTTCCGAGACTCAGATGGGCTGAATGTCACAGATGGCTCGACCCGGCATCAAGGCATTGAACTTGCCGCCCTCTGGCAGGTTTCGGATCAGGTTTCGGTTTCCGGTAATCTCAGTTGGTCGGATCAGACATATACGTTCGATCGCGTAGGCGAAGGCGGCAATGAGATTATTCGGGACGGCAATGAGATTGATACCGCGCCCGAATGGCTCGGCAATGTCGCCGTTGCCTGGTCTCCATCAAATCGCCTCACGCTTCAGGTTTCTGGCGACTATGTGGGCGAGTATTTCACCAACGCAGCGAACACCCAGGACTATCCGGGGCACTTTATTGGCAATCTACGCGCGACTTATAATGTTTCAGACGCGCTTGAGACTTTTGTGATCGTGCGCAACATTCTGGACGAAAAATACGCGGACCGCGCTGATTTCGCGTTTGGGAATGAACGCTATTTTCCTGGCGAGCCGTTGAATGTAACGGTCGGTCTAAGAAAGAGATTTGACTAAAAGAATTCACCAGACTGGGAGGTCGACTTGAAGCTTTATCACGCGCCTAAAGCAGTGAATCCGGAACGGACTTATAATTTCCTCAAAGCGAAGGGACAGCTGGACGCCGTTGAAATCGTAGAAATTTCAATCATGAAGGGCGAACATAAGTCTCCAGAATACCGCGAACTCTCACCGTTTGCGCAAGTGCCCGTCCTCGTATTGGACGACGGTACGTCAATCACAGAGAGCCGTGCGATTTGCAGCTTTTTTGAGCATATGTTCCCGGAACCCAATTTGATGGGCGCCGACGCGAAAGAAAAAGTCCTCATTGAAATGTGGGATCGACGCGTCGAGTTTATGATGATGGCTCAATTTGCCACTTGGTTTCGGAACGCTCACCCGATCATGGCGCCCCTCGAGAACCCACAATTGCCCGATGCGGCCGCAAAAGCGGAATCCAGCGTCAAGAAATTTGCCAAAAGGTTGGATCAATATCTCGACGGCAAAACGTGGCTCGCCGCTGACCGCTTTTCGATCGCGGATATCACACTCTTCCTGACCTGCGGGTTTTGCGGCGTGATGCAATGGAAACCACATAAAGACTATGAGCACATTTCGCGTCACTATGGTGCCACAAAAGAGCGATTAGCGGATTAGGTCTGATAAGATCGCGCGCATTTCGCCCGTGATGTCTTGAGGGATCAGACCGGGCCCGATCCTTTGAGCGGCATAGCCGTGAAGCCAGACACCAGCGCAGGCCGCTCCGAAGGTTGGCATGCCCTGCGCCGCCAGACCCGCGATCAAACCTGCAAGCACGTCTCCTGTCCCCGCTTTGGCGAGATATCGCGTGGCAACGCGATTGACGACCAAACGCCCGTCAGGGGCAGCGATTGGTGTTTCGGGGCCGTTCAGGACAAGGACCGAATTGACCGCTTTGCTCACCGAGAGAAGATCTGAATCAGAAGCCAAATAACGTTCAAACTCGCCGGCGTGCGGCGTGAGAATAGTCGGCACGGTTTTTAACCTGTGTGCGAGCCGGATCGCATCGGCGTCGAGCACACGAATGAGGTCTTGCGGCGCGCGCGTGACCGTATCCGCTTGCGCGTCGCTACAACCACCAGAGCCTGCCAGCAGCACACTCGGTCGGTTGATCGTGCTCAAACCACGCTCAGAGACCATAATATCTGCGGGAAGGGTCCGGCGGTACGTATCCGCTTGTGTTTCGCTCAAAACCGTCACGAGACCGCTACCGACACGCGATGCGGCTTCAGAGGCAAGGCGCGTCGCGCCGGTATATCGATCTGAGCCGAGGATAACCGTGTGTCCGCGATCGTATTTGTGACCATCGGGCGCCGGAATGGGAAATACAGATTTCCAGAGGTCTGGGGTATTCTCCGAAACCATGCTCACTCCGCGGCCACAGGCTCCAGATTTTGGGCCTCTAGCCAGCTGGAAACATCCCGGAGAGCGCGCGCCGCTTGCGCGCGTTTCTTCGCGCGGCCTTTATCTTTTCCGCGCAGGCGCTTGCCAGTTTCCGGATCTTTGGTCTGAACCTCATCGGGGTCGGCGGGTGGAAACAGGCCAAAATTGATATTCATCGGCTGGAACGTGGCTTTGCCTTCCAAATGACCGCCGGTGATGTGCTTGACCAAGGCGCCAAGGGCTGTCGTCTCGGGCGGGTTTGGCAGATCCTTACCAAGGCGTTCAGCAGCCGCAAACCGGCCAGCGAGCAAGCCCATTGCCGCGCTTTCAACATAGCCCTCAACCCCCGTCACTTGACCTGCAAACCGAAGCCGCGGCATCGATTTCAATCGAAGGCGCTGATCCAGGAGCTTAGGCGAGTTTAGGAAAGTGTTGCGATGAATACCGCCGAGGCGCGCAAACTGCGCATTCTCGAGCCCGGGGATCATGCGGAAAATATCCGACTGCGCGCCATATTTCAGCTTGGTTTGAAACCCGACCATATTCCACAAGGTACCGAGCGCGTTGTCCTGTCTTAGCTGGACAATCGCGTGCGCTTTCACCTCCGGATTGTGAGGGTTGGTCAGGCCAACCGGCTTCATCGGCCCATAGCGCAGGGTTTCGCGGCCGCGTTCGGCCATGACTTCAATTGGTAGGCAACCTTCAAAATAGGGCGTGTCCTTTTCCCAATCCTTGAATTCGGTTTTATCCCCGCCAATCAGCGCATCGATAAATGCGTTGTATTGGTCCTCGTCCATGGCGCAGTTAATATAGGCTGCAGTATCACCATGCGGACCAGGCTTGTCATAACGCGATTGACGCCAGGCTTTGTCCATATCGATGCTTTCGAGATAGACGATAGGCGCAATCGCATCGAAAAAGGCGAGGTCATCTTCGCCTGTCTCCGCGCGCACGGCTTCCGCAAGAGCAATGGACGTGAGCGGCCCAGTGGCAACGATCGTACTGCTCCACTCAGCGGGAGGAAGGCCCTCGATTTCTTCCCGCACAATGGTGATCAGGGGGTGGGCTTCAAGCTTCGCGGTAACCGCTTCGGCGAAGCCTTCACGGTCGACCGCGAGGGCGCTGCCAGCTGGGACTTGATGCTGGTCCGCTGTCGGAATGATGATGCCATTGGCCCGGCGCATTTCTTCATGCAGGACGCCGACCGCATTCAGTTCGTGGTCGTCTGACCGGAAGGAATTGGAACAAACGAGCTCAGCGAGCTTATCCGTTTGATGCGCTTCAGTGCCTTTAACGCCGCGCATTTCGTGTAAGATCACGGGGACGCCCATATTTGCTGCTTGCCAGGCGGCTTCTGAGCCTGCCATGCCGCCGCCGATGATGTGAATTGGATCTATCTTAGCCATGGACGCGGATGTGCGTCCGATATGGCATCGGGTCAAGCATGAACTCTCATCGCAAACAGCGCATGCAGGGGCTAGGCATTTGCCATGACGCTCTCTAAATGGGGCAAATGATGATGCACGATCAAAGCCCTGAAACGCTCCTATCCAACCTAATTGACACCTGTAAAAAAGCGGGTGCTAGCGACGTCGATGCCGCTTACGGACGGTCCGAAGGGGTCAGTGTCGAAGTTCGAGAAGGTAAGCTTGAGGGGATAGAACGGTCTGAAGCCCAAGGCGTTTCCCTACGGTGCTTCTTCGGACAGCGTCAGGCATCGGTCTCTGGCTCAGATACTTCGCCAGATGGGTTGAAGGCGTTGGCCGAGCGGTGTGTCGCCATGGCCAAGGTGGTTCCAGAAGACCCCTATTGTGGCATTGCCCCTGCTTCTGATCTCGCATCAGAATTACCCGATATTGATGTATCTGGCGACGGCGAGATCGCGGCTGATCGTCTGGAACGAGAGGCCATCGAAGCAGAAGTCGCCGCGCTTTCTGTCGAAGGAGTGAAGCAGGTGGCGGGGTGCGGGAACGGTTGGAGCGCAAGCGAACGCTGGGTCGCCACCAGCAATGGATTTCATGCGCACCGTCGTGCGGGGTCGACCGGGCTCGGACTTGCTGCGGTCGCTGAAAAAGATGGCGCGATGGAGCGCGATTATGAGAGCCGATCTGTGCGCCGAATTGAAGACCGCCCTTCACCAGAAGAGATCGGCCGTATTGCCGGTGAACGCGCAGTCGCGCGGCTCGCCCCTCGAAAAGTGAAAACGCAAACCGGTGCAGTGATCTATGATCGCAGGGTTGCCGGTAGTCTGATCGGTGCGTTTTTATCGGCGATTAGCGGGCCGAGCGTGGCGCGCGGAGTCTCCTTCCTGAAAGACGAATTGGACAGCACTGTTTTTGGCGATGGCATTAATATCATCGACGACCCGTTCCGCGTGCGCGGCATGGGCAGCCGTTCGCACGATGGGGAAGGTCGGCCCGTATCGAAAGTCAACTTGATCGAAAACGGCGTTTTGACCCGCTGGTTGCTGAATGGAGCGTCCGCCAAACAGTTGAGCCTCACTCCAAACGGTCATGCGAGTGGCGGGTTTGGTTCAACACCCGGGGTGGGTGTCTCAAACGTTTATCTGGAAGCCGGCACGCAATCACAATCGAAATTGATGCAGGCCGCAGGCAAAGGCCTCCTAGTCTGTGATATGTTTGGTCCATCCATCAATCCGAACACGGGCGACTATTCTGTAGGCGTTGCGGGATTCTGGTTTGAGAATGGCGAGGTTCAGCATCCTGTTTCTGAAGTCACAATTGCTGGAGATTTACCCGGCATGTTCAAACGTTTGATCCCAGGATCAGACCTGGAATTCCGTGGCACCAGAGATGCCCCGTCGATTCTAATCGAGGACATGTCGATTGCCGGAGAATGATCTCGACAAAGAAGACCTGGAAATTCTCAAACGCGTTGCAGCGGAAGCGTCGGATCTTGCGCTAGACTATTTTGAACGATCGCATGTGGAATCCTGGGATAAAACCAGAGGGCATCCTGTTACTGAGGCGGACCTAGCCGTCAACGCATTGATCCGTGACCGATTAATGGCGGCCCGTCCGCACTATGGCTGGCTCTCTGAAGAAACCACCCTCAGCAATGAGACACGTACCTCGAAACGAGTCTGGATCGTCGACCCGATCGATGGCACGCGCGCTTTCATGCGCGGACAACCTCATTGGTGCATCGGCCTTGGCCTGCTTGAAAACGGATTGCCGCGCGCAGCGGTCGTAAAAGCGCCGGTTCTCGGCGAGACTTACACCGCGTGCCTCGGTGGGGGTGCCTACCTAAACAATGCTCCAATTCACGTCACAGACTGTGCCGCGGAAGAAGGGTGTAGAATCATCACCAACAAAGGCATGCTTACGCATCCAGTCTGGAAAGTCCCATGGCCGGAAATGGAGCTCGCCGACCCTAAACCCAACGCGACACTCATTCGTTTGTGCTGGGTCGCCAGTGGAAAGTATGATGCAGTGATCACCCTTTGGCGCAAATCCGACTGGGATCTCGCGCCAGGAACTTTAATCGTCCAGGAGGCTGGTGGCGTCGCGACAACCCATATGGGTGAACCGTATCTTTTTAATCGTGGTGAACCTGCACAAAGAAGTCTTCTCGCGGCTGGAAAGGCTTTGCATTCCCTGTTATCAGCGCGAGTCAAAGGCGTCAGGTTGCCAGATCCGAACTGGACCGTACGCCCCTTTGACAAGACTCAGACGACGGAGCGCCGAGCTATGGGCGAGACTAAAGAAACGAGACAACTCCTTCACATCGTAATTGGTGGCGAATTGAAGAACGTGACCGATGTCGAATTTGAAGATCTCTCAAAGATCGATTTTGTTGGGGCCTTCCCGAGCTACAAAGAAGCATACGATGCCTGGAAGGGCGCTGCGCACCGTACGGTGGATAATGCGGAAACCCGTTACTTCATTTTGCACGCGCACAAGCTTCTAGACCCTGAAACGGGTGATCACCATCACGTCTAGCACTGTTGATGCCCCGAAAAAGCGGTCTCTGGCTCGGCTGTTAGGGACGCATTTCTGGCCGCACCGAAATTGGTTCATTGGCGGAACGCTGTTTGCTGTCCTGACTTCGCTAAGTGCGTTGGGGTATGCGGGTGTCTTGGCATTCGTTGGCAATGGTTTACAGTGCCAGCTCGAAGGCGGCGAAGGCAATGCCTGCGCAGACGTTGCGAGTCGGACTGCCGACCTTGGCATTACCGCGAACAATGGTTGGATCTGGGTCGGTATTGTTGTGATCGTCTTGCTGACGACGCTGCGGGCTTTGTCCCTCTATGGCATGACAATGCTGAACAATACGGGCGTTCAACGCGGTCTGGTCTCCATCCAAAGTGTTCAGTTCGAGGCCCTTACGGACGGTGACTATGCCCGCGTCGCAGGTGACAATTCTGGTGGGTTTGTTTCTCGTTTCATCAATGACGTAAACGCGATCCGCGATGCCGCGCTTCGCTTTGCCAACAATTTCACCAAAGGCGTGGTGACCGTCGTCGGCGTCTTCGTCGCGCTGTTTATCACTGACTGGCAATTGGGACTTATCATCCTCGTTGTGTATCCGCTCGCGCTGGGACCGGTCATCGCCTTGGGGAATTCCATTCGATCTCGCGCCAAAAAAGCGCAACGCCAGATTGGCGAAGTGACCTCTCTTGTCTCAGAAGGCATGCAGTCCGCACGAATCGTGAAGGCCTACGGGCTCGAAGCCTATCAAAAAGACCGCGCGAGACTTGGTTTTACTGAAAGATCGCAACTTTTCTTGCGCGTGTTGTCTCAACGCGCAGCGGTGGATCCCGTTTTGGAGGTCGTCGGCGGGGTCGCATTGGCGGCGTTACTTGGATTTGTTTCGCTGCGCATTTCGAACGGCACCAATACATTGGGCGATCTCCTTGCGATTATCGCACTAATCGGAATTGCGTCACCGGAAATACGCGCGCTGGGCGGCATCACAGCGGTGGCTCAAGAGGGCGGGGCGGCGGCAGACCGGGTCTTCGAAGTCATCGATGCCCAGCCGAGTGTCGCCGATAAAAGCGACGCGAAAGCGCTAAGCGATGTTACAGGCGCAGTGTCGTTCAAAGATGTGACATTCACCTATCCAGACGGAACCCCTGCACTCAAAGGATTGAGTTTCGACGTTCCCCCAGGCGAGACCGTCGCTTTTGTTGGCCCCAGCGGTGCCGGCAAGTCGACAATCTTCAACCTTATTCTCAGACTTTACGACGTCGACCAGGGCAGGGTCACAGTCGACGGGATGGACGCGCGAGACGTGAAAGCCAATACGCTCAGACAAGCGACCGCGCTTGTATCGCAGGATACAGCTCTTTTTGATGACACGGTTGGAGCAAATATCGCCCTGGGGCGCCTCGGCTCGACCAAAGAGGAGGTCGCCATCGCCTCCGAGAAGGCGAATGCCCATGACTTCATTGTCGGGTTTGCTCAAGGCTATGACACTCCAGTTGGAGAAATGGGGCGAAATTTATCCGGCGGTCAGAGGCAACGTGTGGCGCTCGCGCGCGCGATCCTGCGAGATGCACCAATCCTCCTATTAGACGAAGCCACATCGGCGCTCGACGCCGAAAGCGAAGCAAAAGTACAGGCTGCGCTCAGCGAGTTCAGCTCAAACCGCACGACGCTCATCATCGCGCATCGCCTTTCGACGGTTCGCGCTGCGGATCGAATCATCGTTCTGGATGATGGCCGCGTCGTCGAAACTGGCACGCATGACACACTCATGGCGCAAGACGGCGCCTATAAAAAACTCGTCGACGCGCAGCTGAGTTAAGAGGTCGCGCCAGTGAGCGGGCGTTCCCCCGGCATTTGCGCGGCTGCCGTCTTGAGAAATCGGGCGAGTTTCTCTGAACTTTCGGCACCCTGAACCGCAATCTGACGGTGCGCGATAAAGGTCGGAACACCGGAGATGCCCATTTGGCGGAACAGATCC
>JAYZAM010000238.1:0-6806 GCA_036339715.1 Pseudomonadota bacterium
TCGAAATATCGGGCGCGTCGGGCGGAGATCGAGACCCACAATCTGGAAAATGGAATTCTGAAGCGTGGCATTGCACTGACACCGGTCAAGTTCGGCATCTCCTTCACGGCCAAACACCTGAACCAGGCAGGTGCTCTAATCCATGTCTTCACCGATGGAACAATCCAGCTGAACCATGGCGGAACAGAAATGGGTCAGGGTCTGTTCGTGAAGGTTGCGCAAGTTGTGGCGCATGAATTCCAGGTCGACATCGATCAGATTCAAATCATGTCGACCTCAACGGAAAAAGTTCCAAACACATCGGCAACGGCTGCTTCTTCGGGATCTGACCTTAACGGCATGGCCGCGCAGCGCGCCGCCCGCACAATCAAGGATCGGTTGATTGCGTTCTTATCTGAGCGCGAAAATGTGCCTGCCGAACAGATCAAATTTAAGAACAATCACGTGCAGGTTGGCGACCAGTCATTCAGCTTCCAGGACGTGGTCAACGCCGCTTACATGGCGCGGAATTCTCTCTCTGCGACAGGCTATTACCGAACGCCCAAGATTCACTATGACCGCGAGATCCATCAGGGACGTCCATTCTTTTACTTCGCCTACGGCGCGGCGGTTTCAGAGGTTGAGATTGATACTCTGACAGGCGAAAACCGTGTCCTTCGCACCGATATCCTGCACGATGTGGGGCGCTCCTTGAACCCGGCAATCGATTTAGGCCAGATCGAAGGCGGGTTCATACAGGGCATGGGCTGGCTGACCACTGAAGAACTCGTTTTCGACGACGCCGGACGCCTTCGAACGCACGCGCCGTCGACCTATAAAATACCGACCAGTGCGGACCGGCCTGGCATTTTCAATGTGGAAATCTGGGACAAGGGCGAAAACAACGAACACACGATCCATCACTCAAAGGCGGTCGGTGAACCGCCCTTTATGTTGGCGATTTCTGTGTTCTCAGCGCTCACGCACGCGGTGTCAGGGGCAGCGGAACACAAAGTCTTTCCCAAGCTCGACGCGCCGGCCACACCGGAGCGGATTTTGATGGCGGTCGAAGCAGCACGCGCCCAAATGCGTTAAGCGGCGAGTTCTGCCTGTTTGGCGTATCGCTGCGCCATCAGAGCGCAACAGATCAGTTGCAATTGGTGATACAACATCAGCGGCAGTAGGATGACCCCGAGAACAGGTGATCCCGCAAACAGGATTTGCGCGATCGGCGCGCCATTCGCGAGACTTTTGGTCGACCCACAAAAAACCGCCGCGACCTCATCCTCTCGTGGGAGCTTCAACCGGCGTGCCGCCAAAATCGTGAAACCGAATGCGACGCCGAGCAGAACCAGGACCAGCGCCAGCGTGGTGAAAATTTCTAAAGCCGTGAAGCGTGACCAGACCCCCGCCGCCGTAGAAGTTGCGAACGACGTAAACACGATCAGTAAGATGACACCCCGATCGACCCAGGAGAATACCGGTTTGTGGTTGGCCAAAAACTGCTTGATGAGCGGTCTGACGAGCTGCCCCAACACAAAAGGGGCAAGCAGGGTCAGGGCGATGTTCACGATCGCGTCGAACAAGGAGAACTGAAGGCTGCCCGCCGCCGTCACGATGGAAATCATGATCGGCGTAAGCACCAGCCCGAGCAACCCTGAAAGCGTCGCATTAAAGACTGCGACGGGGACATTGCCCCGCGCGAGGACCGTCATCGCAACGGAGGACGAGATCGTGGACGGCAGTGCTGCCAAAAAGAAAAACCCGAGGCGTGACGATTCCGGTAAAATTGGGGCGAGGCCAAAGAAGATTACGAGCCCCAGGATCGGGAACATGACGAATGTCGTGACCTGAATCAGAACATGGACTTTCCAGTTTTTCACGCCTGCAACCAGATTTTCAGGCGCAAGGTTGGCTCCATGCAGCAGGAACACGAACGCGATTCCGAGCTTGGTCACCAAACCAAGCCGAAGCGGGCCATCGCTTGCACCGAGCTGGGGGAGGAAAAACCCGAGCATAGCACTCACCACCATCAGAGTGACGAATAAATCTGGAAGAAAGCGCTTCATGACCGCTCTTGCCCACTCCATTGATAACCTGAGCGAAAAAATGTTTCACTGCGGTCTAAAACATGCAACGTGAAGAAGATCTCCAAATCCCGACTAAGGCTGCGACAGATGCTCATCAAAACTGGCTTACTGTATTTCCAACAAGCGGTGAAAGACGGCTCTATTCGCAAGGCCGCAGATAGATTGCAGGTCGCATCGTCCGCCGTCAATCGGCAATTGCTCCAATTAGAAGCCGAATTAGGTGTCGAATTATTCGAGCGGTTACCACGTGGAATTCGCGCGACTGCAGCGGGGGAGCTACTCCTGTCGAATGTTCAAGAATGGTCGCAGGATGTCGACAAACTGCGGCAAGATATCGGGCGATTAAAGGGGGGCGTTAGGGGCACAATCCATATCGCAGCCGCTGAGAGCATCACAACTGAGATACTCCCCCAGGCCATGGCCAAACTTCAGGTCCGCTACCCGGGTATCGATTTCAATGTCATTTCTGGCGACAATTATTTCGTAAAATCGGCCTTGCTCGCAAAGGATGCCGACCTGGTATGTGCATTCGATATTTCAGGCACCAATAGAACCGAAACCGTAACATCGATAAAATCGCCCATCGGAGTCATCGCCCATCCGGATCACGTGCTCGCAAAACGTGACTCTGTTTCGATCTCGGATTGTTTGGAACATCCTATAATCGCGCCAACGCAAAGCTGGCTTAATCATAGCATTCTCAAGGACTTGATCGAGAACCCAGACGTCCCGCTCCAGATCGCTGCCCGCGTCGAGCGGATTGGTATGTTACGCAACCTCGTACTCTCGAATCTGGGTATCGCATTCTTGTCCCCTATCGGCCTGAGGCAGGATATTGTGGACAGAAAGCTCGCCTGGATTCCTTTTTCCAAGGGCGTGAGCTTTCCCACGACCATATCACTCTTGATCCCCAAAGGGCGCATCTTGGCGAACTATACCCGCGAGCTGGTTGATCTGTTGAAAGAAGAGCTAGACTCTCAATCTGCAGAATTGGCGTAACATCCGCTCTGTTTTTTCGCACCGATACAAGCCTTAGTCGCCTAGATATTGGGCAATGATCGCCCGGGTTTGTTGCGGTTCCCAAGTGAAACAGAAATCTGAGGCTTTTGATCAACTCAAGCTTGAAAGCCAATACGACCGATGCCAAAAAGGCAACAGTTAGACTCCACTCAAATCAGATATTGGAACGAGGGAATTGAGCCAGAGACCGTCAAATTCGCATGACGCGCACCGCTTACAAGTCCGTGATGAAATTGAAGAGGCCCGGGCGCGCGGATTGCTCACGGATCCGGCTATAGAACTCGGCGTCGAAGCGAACCTTGAGTTGCTCGATGAGCACTTCGAAATCGTCACCCATGTCGTCAAAACGCTTGGCAATGATCTGCCATGAGAGCAGACACAGCCAATATCGCTGATCTGGCCACAGTCATCCAGATGGGGCGTTTGACCGCAACCGATCTGATTGGTCGAACACTCGATACTATTCGAACGCGCAATCCTGCGCTGAACGCGTTCACGAAGATCAGTGAAGACGCGGCACTTGCACAAGCTGCGGAGATCGATGCCAAACTCGCGAACCGAACCCCGGTCGGTCCCTTGGCAGGCATCCCATTCGCCGCAAAGGACTTGTTCGACATTGCCGGAGAAGTCACCACGGCCGGAGCGAAGCTGCGTGAACACGCGCCTGAAGCGGAGACAGATGCGCCCGCAATTGCAAGACTGAAAGCCGCCGGTGCGATTTATGTCGGCCGCCTGAATATGGACGAGTTCGCATATGGCTTTGCGACCGTGAACGCGCACTTCGGTACGACCCGAAACCCCTATGATCTCGATCGGCTGGCAGGCGGATCGTCAGGCGGGTCTGCCGCAGCGGTCGCGGCAGGCTTGGTGCCGATAACGCTCGGGTCTGACACCAATGGCTCTGTCCGCGTCCCGGCAAGTTTGTGCGGTTTGTTTGGTCTGCGCCCTACGCATGGAACCTTGCCCATGAGCGGCGTCTTCCCGTTCGTCGAACAACTCGACACGTTAGGACCATTCACCCGGAGCCTTGAGGATCTCACGAAGACCTATCGCGTGTTGGCTGATACCGCAGCTCCCGCTGACATAAAGCGACCGATCAAAGTCGCACGGCTGGATGGCTGGTTTCGCAAAAATGGCGACCCCGATGGCAATGAGGGTGTCGACCAGCTGGCGGCCGTGTTTGGCGATGCGCCTCTGATCGACTTACCTCTTACGGAGGCCGCAAGATCGGCGGCGTTCTTAATCACGTCGAAATATGGCGGTCTGCTTCATGAGGAGACGCTCCGGACTGAGGCCATGAATTACGACCCGGCTGTGCGCGACCGTCTGATCGCCGGAATAGCCCTATCAGAGGCCAAAGTCCGAACCGCTGACAAAGTTATCGAGCTTTATATTAGACAGTTTCAATCCGCGCTTTCGAAATATGATCTTTTGATCGCACCAACAACGCCGTCGGTCGCGCCGAAAATCGCCGAGGGCTTGATTGAAATCGACGGAAAAAAGGTTTCAGCACGCGCCAATCTTGGCCTCTATACTCAACCATTGAGCGTCACAGGCGTGCCGATCCTTTCAGTGCCGCTCAAACGCTCCGGGCGTCTTCCGCTCGGGATCCAACTGATTGCGAACAAGGGCGCTGAAGAAGTGCTTTTCGCGGCGGCTCAGCAACTTGTCGAGGTCGGGATGGTTGGCTTTACCCCGCCCGCCTCACCACTGCGTGGGGAAGGCTCATGAACGCGCCCGAAATCCGAAATGGGATTGTGACGAGCCCTCATTACCTGGCCAGTCGTGCTGGACGGGATATTCTCGAGCGTGGCGGCACCGCTGTTGAAGCCGCCGTAACCGTCGCAGCGACGCTCGCCGTCGTCTATCCTCATATGACAGGGCTCGGTGGCGATAGTTTTTGGTTGATCCGTTCCCCAGACGGAAATTTATTCGCAATTGATGCCTGTGGCGCCGCCGGCGCAAAGGTCGATCTCGCACTGTATGAGCAGGCTGGGATCAACCGTATCCCATTTCGAGGACCGCTCGCCGCGATCACGACTGCGGGGACCGTTTCGGGGTGGGACCATGTGCTCTCTGAAACAGACAGTAAACTGCCATTGGAAACTCTGCTCTCAGCCGCCATTGAGTATGCCGAACGCGGGGTGGAAGTCACGAAGAGCGGTGCCGCCGCTGCCGCAAGCAAAGATTCCGAACTCGCCAAGTATGCGGGATATGACAGTGTCTTTCGTCCGGAAGGGCGTCCGCTCCGCGCCGGCGACCTCCTGAAGCAGCCGGCGCTGGCGCGGACCCTCACTCGTTTGGTCGAAAATGGCCTGCAGGATTTCTATACCGGCGAGATTGCAAGTGACTTAGTGGAAGATCTGGCAGCGGCTGGCAGCCCGATTACAGCAGACGATCTCGCTGCCCATCAGGCGTTCAAAACCACGCCTTTATCATCGCGAATACTATCTACAGACATCTATAATTTCCCGCCCCCGACACAGGGCCTGAGCTCCTTATTGATCCTGGCTTTGTATGAACGTCTCGGATTGCCATCCGAGGAAGGGTTTGCGCACGTTCATGGCCTGGTCGAAGCCACCAAACAAGCGTTCAGCCTCGCCAGAAAGATTGAACTTGGTGACCCTGATCTGATGCAACGATCGGCGCAGGATGTGCTCCAGGACGACGCGCTACTCGGCGCACTGGCAAGCGATATTGATATGAGCGCCGCGCGCCCCTGGCCGACGCTAACAGAACCCGGCGACACAACCTGGTTTGGTGCGATGGATCAGACCGGTTGGGTAGTCAGCGCGATCCAGTCGACCTATTTCGAGTTCGGTTCGGGCATCACTTCGCCGAAAACCGGCATCACCTGGCAAAATCGAGGGGCGAGCTTCAGGCTGGCAGACCAGGGCTGGAATGCATTGAGGCCAGGACGCAAGCCGTTCCATACATTGAACCCGGCCCTCGCCATGTTCGAGGATGGTCGGACCATGGTGTACGGAACCATGGGCGGCGAGGGCCAACCCCAAACCCAAGCGGCCATTTTCACGCGCTATGCACAGCACGGCATGACTCTGACAAACGCCATAGCAGCGCCGCGATGGTTGCTGGGCCGCACGTGGGGCGAGACCAGCACTAGTCTGAAGCTGGAGAGCCGATTTGATCCAGCGCTCATTCGCAACCTCAAACAAGCCGGGCACGAGGTCGAAACTCTGACCGACTTCTCAGAAACGATGGGGCATGCGGGCGCTTTGGTACATCATCCAAATGGAACCTTTGAAGGCGCATCCGATCCCCGCAGCGATGGAGAAGCGTCCGGATGGTAGCGACCCTCGACAATTACTTGGATATCTCGGGCGCGCGTGTTGTGCAGCGCTGCGACCGTCTCGGTGTCCAACCGTTCAGCGATCTCGAAAAAGGCCTGTTTCGCGCCTACTTGATGCCCGCACATGCCGCCACGATCAACACGATCGCAACGTGGATGAGTGAAGCTGGCATGTCGACGCGTATCGATAGCGCTGGCAATCTAATCGGACGTTATGAAGGTGACGCGCCGGATGCGCCCGCGCTGGTGATCGGCTCGCATGTCGACAGCGTTTACGATGCCGGACGATATGATGGTCCGCTTGGAGTCTTGCTGGGGATCGAAACCGTTGCATCCCTGCATGCCGATGGCCGACGTTTCCCCTTCGCAATTGAAGTAGTCGCCTTCGGAGATGAAGAGGGCTCTAG
>JAYZAM010000239.1:0-4140 GCA_036339715.1 Pseudomonadota bacterium
GACGCGCTCAATATAGGCCGGGCTAGGGTCAGACTGCGTGAAACGCTGGATCAATTGGCGCGATAAAAACGGGGCGACATTCGGGTGATTGAAAATCGTGTCGAGGGCGCGCTGGATCGTTTCCTCGCCCGATGTGCCCGCGGGGATTGTGGTTCCCAAAAATGTCTTTTCGAGCTCGGAGTGTTGTTCCGGGTACATTTCCATTCGCCGGATATAGCCATCCTGCGGGCGTTTCCAGAACTCGCCACCGGCCCAGGACAAGCCTGTAAATACGCGGGCGAGCCCTTCTATGTCGGCATTGGAATAGGTCTCAATCTGCTGCCCTTGCGCGTCGAGCCTAGGCGTTCCGTCCAGGTTCAGTTCCACCAACCCAATCGAGAAGAGTTGAAGGACTTCGCGCGCATAATTCTCATCGGGCATGCGACCCTTGCGCGGATCGCCTTTGCGATTTCCGCGGTAGGTCAACCATTCTCCCATCGCCGGAGAATATGTGACTTCCTCCAGCAGGTCGCGATAGTTTCCAAACGCGTTTTGGATGAGCACATCCTGGTAATAGGCACGCATCGGCTGGTCAGAGTTTTCAGCATCGGAATAGACCAGGATCTGAGAAAGCGCGAACGCCATGCGCTGACGCAGCTGGTCATTTGAATCGATAATATGGTCCCAATAGAGCGTATTGACCTGTCGGCTGGGAATATCGCCATCGCTATTTCGGGGCAGCGCTAAAAGCGCGGGCGTGGTCAGGCTCACGCTTTTGGAAAATTCAGTCGACAGCCAATCCGCTGCGTCACGGCCAGTCAGAGATGCGATCTCTGATTTCGTTCCGCCAAAGGTCGCCCGGGCGAGAAACCGATACGCATCGTCGGCTGTATCAATTTTTGAGACGGGTTCGGCCGGCGGCGTTCCCCCTCCGGATCCGCCGGTCCCACCGGTGCCACCCGATGCTGGAGGTAGGGATGATCCGCCGCCTCCGCCGCCGCATGCGGCTAGGAACATACTGGTGACAAGGATTGCGGCCACCTTCCGAGAACGTGAAACTGTCATTATGTCGTCCCTCAATACTCACTCGCAGTTCGTATGAAGGGGTTTGTGCGCGGCAAACAGCTAAGTCTTTGTAAGGGTTTGAACTCATTTTTCGGCTGAGGTTGAAAAGCCTTGTTAATTATAAAAATTTCAAACCAATATTGACGCGTTTTTAATCTCTCAAGCGCCGGAAAAGCGCACCTTTTTTGAGCAATTTCCGTTTCAGGCTAAGGCTCTACGATAAGTTTTCCGACGACTTTGCGGTCCCGAAGATGACGAAAACCATCCACAGTTTGGTCTAGAGACAGGGTATCGTGAATATAAGGACGCGTTTTTCCGTCTTTTGCCCAACGCCAGATCTGCTCGATATTTTCGCGTCCGCGCTCAGGAAACTGACGACCATACTCACCGGCGCGGACCCCAACCACGGAAAACCCCTTTATGAGGGGCATATTGGTCGAGACGCTTGCAATCCGACCAGAGGTGAATCCGATAACCAGTAGACGTCCGTCAAACGCAATGCACCGGACGCTTTCGTCGAACACATCTCCGCCCACCGGGTCGTAAATCACATCCGCACCCCGGCCATCTGTCAGGGCTTTCACTTTTTCCCGAAACCCATCCTTCGTATTGATGACATGGTCTGCGCCATAGGCTTTGACCTTTTCAAGTTTTTCGTCATTCCCGCCTGTTGCTATCACGGTCGCACCGAGCAGTTTGCCGACATCAATAGCGGCCATCCCAACACCGCCGCTGGCCCCATGGACGAGCAGTGTTTCACCTGATTGCAACCGCCCGCGTCGAACCAGAGCCACATAGGCCGTCAGATAGGCGGCTGAATAAGATGCCGCTTGTTCGTGCGAGAGGTTGCTGGGCTTGTTTTGGAGACCGTCTGCTTTGACCACGGCATATTCGGCGAACCCGCCAAAGCGCGCACCGCCGCAGACTTGGTCTCCGACTTGAAACGCTTCAACGCCGTCCCCGAGGTCCGAAACCGTCCCGGAAATATCCATTCCGGGCGTGAAGGGCGGGTCCAGTTTCAGCTGATACTTGCCCTGACAAATCAGCAAATCCGGAAAGTTGATGCTGGCCGCGTGAACCTTGATCAAGACTTCGCCGGGGCCGGGGCGAGGCTTATCGACGTCGCGAACTTCGACACCCGACCAATCCTCCGAGATCTGATGGCAAACAAGGGCGCGCATTATAGCTTCGCGTAGGCGTCACGCACCATTCCAGCGATCTCCAGGCATGCCTCACGCGCCGCCGGTGCAACCGCTGTGAAAGCTGTAAAGCCGTGCGCCAGATGATCATAACACTTGAAGGTCACATCGACGCCGGCCGCCTGGAGCTTATCGGCATAAGCAGCGCCATCGTCGACCAGAGGGTCAAAGCCGGCCGTTGCCACAATCGCCGGCGGCAAGCCTTCTAAGCGGGTCTCCATGGCTGGAGAAAGCAGTACATTTGATCGATCAAAATCTGCCGGCAGATATTGCTCCATGAACCATTGCATTGTGTCGGTTGAAAGCGGGTAAGTCTCGCCATAGGTCGTTGCCGACGGAAACTCAGTTACGAGGTCCGTCGCCGGATAGAGTAGAAGCTGAAGATCCGGCGCAGGCATGCCGCGACGTGTCGCTTCCTGCGCGATGATGGCGCTGAAATTACCACCCATACTGTCGCCGCCAATCGCCGCGCGACCCGCTGGTGCCCCGAAACGTTCCGCGTTTGACAGTGTCCACTCATAGGCAGAGAGACAGTCTTCAAGACCAGCGGGAAACTTATGCTGTGGTGCCAGGCGATAATCGACCGAGACCACCGGACATTGTGCGATCTTAGCAATCATCGTGCAAAAGGCGTGACAGGCTTCGATATTCAAAATGACGCCGCCACCCATATGCCAATAGGCGAGCATGGGTGATGTCGGGTCCTGTTCTGCAGGCTGATAGATCCGGATCGGGATGTCATGACCATCCTGGCCCTTTATTGTTTCATCGTGCCAGGACACGCCGGGCTCAGGAGGCGCCGCGAACATGGCCAGACCCTCGATCGCGGCTGCCTGGGCAACTTCGGGTTCAAGCGATGACATTGGCGGCTGCGACGCTGCGCCGTGTGCGATGAATTGAAGGTTCGGGTCGAGCGTTCGTCCACCAAGTACGACCGGGGAACCACCCGCCATTTTGACTTTCCAGCTGGCGGGAAGTTTTAAAAGAAGTTTTGCAATTGTTGCCTGCAAGCTCATCGCTGCGGCCCTCCCAAACGTATTTATGTCTGGGGGCTAATCTGACTTAGCCGTCGGATTTGGCAAGCGCCTCGATCCCCGCCAGCATAAGTTTTTGCGCGAAAACGGTCGCGCCTTCGGGGTCGACGGGGCGTCGCTGCAGCATATGGTCACCCATTTCACGGGCCATACCGATCGCGGCAGCTGTGATATAATTGATGTCCAGATGACCGAGGCCAATCTTATCCATGACAATTTCGAGGTCGGCCGCAATCTCTTCAGTGACGGTTTGCATTTCTGTCGTATCAACGCGAACCCCGATGAGGCTCATATGCGGAGAGCCAATTGCAATCGCCTCGTCATTCTCCTCCGCGAGAAAGCTGAAATAGGCATTATAGGCCGCATACAGATAGGATTCTAAATCCTTCGCTTCCTCGCGCACCTTTTGAAGGAGCGGGCGAAACCGTTGGACGCTGTCATTGGCGATCGCCTCGAAGACTTCTTCTTTCGATTTGAAATAATTGTAGAAGGTGCCGCTGGCGAGATCCGTTTCACGGATGATGTCGCGAATATTCGCGGCCTCATACCCGATCCGCGCGAAGACGGTTCGTGCCGCTTCTAGGATGGCCCGGCGATTGGCTTCCTTGGCGAGGGCGCGTTTGCCCATGCGTGGTGCAGGTGTGATCGCAACCGTCATAGAATCCCTTTTCCCTCACTCCCGTATAATCTGCCCAGATTGATGACGGACCGTCAACTTTTAGATTGCAGTGCAGCGTCCAGCTGAGTGCGACGATGTACGCTCATGATGATTCCCCAGAGCGTCCGCAGAATAATCAGCGCGAGAATCCCCAACATTGGCTCGCCTAGGGCGACCATCGCAAACGCGCCTGCAAACAGGCCAA
>JAYZAM010000240.1:0-5856 GCA_036339715.1 Pseudomonadota bacterium
AGGTGCAAAATCTGAGCAGTGGGTGAGCGAGCATAACGGAGCCGCAGCAAGTTCCCCGGCGAATGCAATAGCCGGTGCGGAATTCGTGTTGATGTGCCTTGGTGATGATCCGGATGTTGCGAGTGTGTTCGCTCAATTTGAACCCCGGATAGGGCCCGGGACCGTCATCATAGACCACACGACGGCGAGCGCTGGATTGGCACGTACCCTGTTTGAAAAAACGCGAGAAAAAGGGGCAGACTTCCTCGATGCGCCGATTTCTGGCGGACAGGCAGGCGCCGAGAATGGCCAGCTGACCATAATGTGCGGAGGCACCGAGACCGCGTTCAAACAGGCAGAACCGATCATGGAGGCCTACGGAAAGCGGATGACGTTGATTGGTGAGAGTGGGGCTGGGCAATTGGCGAAATCCGTCAACCAGATTTGCATCGCTGGAATTTTGCAGGGCTTGGCGGAAGGTCTGCATTTTGCCGATCTGGCGGGCCTTGATATTGAACGGGTGATATCGGCTATTAGCGGCGGCGCGGCGCAAAGCTGGCAGATGGAAAATCGATGGGAGACCATGTCGAAGGCCGACTACGATCATGGTTTCGCGGTTGACTGGATGCGCAAAGATCTACGTATCGCGCTCGAAACAGCGCGCGAAAATGGCGCAAGTTTGCCGGTCACCGCCATGGTTGATCAGTATTATGCAGACGTGCAGGCGATGGGCGGACAGCGTTGGGATACGAGCAGTCTTTTGGCCCGCATGGGACGCGGGAAAAAATAGATGCGTCGACTTGACTTGCACATGCGAGACGGGGAGCTTTTCGAGACAGCGCTCCGCGCAATTCGGGCTGCTGATCCGATTGATTATATTGTCATTCCGCTCGAACAGAAGGACCGGCGTTACGTCTCGGTGTTTCTGAGAGATGGAACCCGACAAACGCTAGTCGATAATTTGCAAGCCTGCCTAGACGGCGAAAAGGACTGGCGAATTTCCCTGGTCCCCATAGAGGCGACCGCCCCCTCTATCCCGGAGGACAAGGCGCTCAAAACACGCCGGGCCTCGCAGCGCAAAATGGCGCTGAGGGAAGAGATCTATCAGGACGTGGAGGCAGATGCGAATCTTGACCGGGACTTTATCATTTTTGTGGTCCTGTCGACCATCGTTGCGGCGATCGGTCTTCATTCCAACAGTGTTGCGGGGGTGATTGGCGCGATGGTGATCGCACCTCTGCTCGGACCGATATTGGGCTTTTCGCTCGGCGCGGCGCTGGGCGATCGAGGTCTTCTATTCGGGGCTATGAAAACGCTCGGGGTTGGCGTGTTGGTTGCGCTGGGATGTGCGGTCCTGATTTCATTCATGATCCCGGTCGACTTTTCCAGTCGTGAGCTGATGTCGCGGGCGGAAGTGCGACTGGACGGAATGGCGCTCGCTATTGCGGCAGGGAGTGCAGCAGCTCTGTCCCTGACGCGGGGGGCGAACTCGACCTTGGTGGGGGTCATGGTGGCCGCAGCCTTATTGCCGCCAGGCGCGGCGGTTGGTTTGTTTTTAGGTAGTGGTGAGTATGCTTTAGCGTCGCGCGCAGGTTTGTTGCTTGGTTTGAACGTTGCCAGTCTTGTGCTGTCTGCGCTTGTCGTATTTCGCCTGCGCAATATCCGCCCGCGCACGTGGCTGGAAAAGAAAGATGCGGATCGCGCCGTGTCGATAAATATAGCGCTATCCGCTGTCCTACTGGCGGTGGCCATCGTCCTCATTTTGGTGCTCGACCTTGGAGCGACAGTCTCCTTGGGTTAAACTTTGTAAAACAAGGGGGAGAGCAAATGGCGAAGGCTAAAAACAAAACACAGGTTACCGCGATAGAGCCGGGCGAATTCATCGCGGCGGTTGAGCCGGAGAAAAAAAAGCAGGACGCTGAGGCCTTGCTCACATTCTTCAACCGCGTAACCGCGCTCAAGCCTCAGATGTGGGGGCCGAGCATCATCGGCTATGGTCGCTACCATTATAAGTATGAGAGCGGTCGCGAAGGCGAGTTCATGCTGACAGGATTCAGTCCGCGAAAACAGAACCTAACCGTATATATTATGCCTGGTTACCGGTATGACTCGATGCAAGAGAAGCTGAGCCGCCTAGGCAAACACAAGCTGGGCAAGTCCTGTCTGTACATCAACAAACTGGCAGATGTAGACATGGATGTGCTAGAAGAGATTGTCTTGGATGGTCTCGCTTATATGCGCGAAAATTATGAGACATCAGACATCTAATGTCCGTACGCGTTTATTCTGTCTGGTGCCTACCGCAGGCTACGGACGAAACGCGGTTTGACTTGGCGATTGAAGAACTGGCGGCGCGATCTGGCGGCCCTGTTTTTCAACCGCATCTAACCCTCGGTACTTTCTCTGCTCCCGCGTCTTTAACTGGTCTGAGCGATCAGGCTTTCAGTCTTGAACCTCAGGCGCTCGATGGAACACCGATTTTCACCACATCCTTATTCGTCCGTTTTGGGCAGACAGATGTTCTTTCGCGGGCCCGGGCTGCGCTAGAGTCTCGGAAAGCGTTCAGGCCCGGGCGCGACTTTGATCCGCATATAAGCCTGCATTACGGGCCGCCACCGGCGGGCGCGCGCCAAGTAGAAGTCCTGCAGGACTTGCTTGGACAATCGGTTCTTTTCGATCGCCTGGCTTTGATCGAAATGAAGGTGCCAATCGAAGACCACAGCGCGATTGCGACCTGGCGTACGATCGACTTGCTGTCACTGACGGATGCTTAAGCGCCGCGGGCAGCGTCTATTTTGTTGGCGAACCCGCGCGCGCCGAGACAACGGATTGAGAGAGTTCCGATCGCGGTTTTCAGATCGATGATTTGGGTCGCAACGCCAAAGCGTGTTTCCACCGCTGTGATTCCCCGTAAGGGCAGGATGACGCTGAGGGATTCCGGATCCTTATGGACCGCGCGATTAAAACCATTTGGGTGAAACTCGACCGCGTCCGGTGTCAGGTAAACCGTACCGCCAACCCAAAGCCCGCCCATTAAAGCTTTCATGGCACGCGTTCCCAGACGCCCACCCGGTCCAAGCAACTGGCTGGTGCGATCACCGATTTCTGCGTCTTTCATCAAGGCATTGGCCAGTTTACGGGCAATCACTTTGTCAGGTTTGGCCATGAGTATTCTCCACGTGGGACAACGGAACAAAAGACAGCATAGACGTAAGATCGTGGCAAAATTCTACCCGATTTTCGCCATCGCTTCGGTCATGAGTTTTTCGCCCATTCTTTGCCCGTAAATCTCGGCAGCCCCGCCAAATACCGGGCCGTCCAGGTCGCTCATATTCATCCCACACTCGACCGTGGCGAGAGACACCATGGACATGCCCATCTCGATGGTAATGCTTTTCAGTTCTTCGGTCGGCGCGTCTTGCATGGCGCGGATAATTAATTTTTTAAGGATTGCTTCGTCCGTTTCGCCTGTATTTGCGATCATGCACTCCGCAAGACTTTGCGAGGTCACAGGCTGAGCGTTTGCGCTCGCTAAACACAAGCCAAATGCAAGGAGTGTGACGGTTCGGCTAATCAGTTTCATTGTGGCTCGGTTCCTTTGATCGGCGGTTGAGGCGGGGCGCATAGTGCAGCGTTTCTAATTGAGTTTCTGCGCGGCGGTTTCGGCGAAATATGTGATGATCCCCGATGCGCCCGCGCGCTTGAACGCCAAGAGCGACTCCAGCATGACACGCTCGCCATCGATCCAGCCATTCTGCGCCGCGGCTTGGATCATCGCGTATTCGCCGGATACCTGAAATGCATAAGTCGGAATTTTGAACGTTTCTGATACACGCCGCACAATATCGAGATAGGGCAGGCCGGGTTTGACCATGACCATATCCGCGCCTTCCTCGATGTCCATGGCGACTTCGCGCAGGGCTTCATCTGTGTTTGCGGGGTTTTGCTGATAGGTTTTCTTGTCGCCGATAAGGGCGGTCGCAGAGCCAATGGCTTCGCGATACGGGCCATAGAAACCGCTGGCATATTTGGCGGCATATGAGAGGATCAGCGTATTGATATGCCCGCTCTCTTCGAGTGCCGCTCGGATTGCACCAATCCGGCCATCCATCATGTCAGACGGCGCCACAACATCCGCACCTGCTTCCGCCTGGACCAACGCCTGTTCGACCAGAACGGCCGTCGTTTCATCGTTCAGAACATATCCGGCTTCGTCGATCAGGCCATCGTGGCCATGGCTGGTGAACGGGTCGAGCGCGACATCGCAAATAATCCCGACATCCGGCGCCGCATCTTTCATGGCTTTGATCGCTGTCGGGACCAGGCCGTTCGGGTTCAGGCTTTCCTTCCCGGTTTCGTCTTTATGATCTGGATTGATATGCGGAAAGATTGCGATCGCAGGGATGCCGAGATCTTGCGCTCGTTTGGCCGCCTTGGCCGCTTCGTCCACATTGAGCCGGTTCATGCCCGGCATGGCGTCAACAGGGATTTTCGGGGCGTCGCCATCATGCACGACCATAGACCAGATGAGGTCTGCAGGCGTCAGCACATTCTCAGCGGTCAGGTTTCGAATCCAATTCGACTGACGCAGCCGGCGCAGCCGCGTATTCGGGAAAGTTTGGTTGAATGGGACGCTCATGGTCACTCCGGCTTGGGCGCGCCAAACCCGAAAAAACCGCGGCGCACTTTGCGACGCATGAAGCACCGCTTCGTAACATCCATAAACGGTCTCTGAGCTTCTTCAATCTCGCGCATATACGGTTCGAGTTTGTCAGGCGAGATTTCCTGAAATCCAAGGCGCGCATAGAAAGGGCCATTCCAGGGGATCGTCCTGAATGTGGAGAGGCTGACATGTGGAAGTTTGCGCCGCTCTGCTTCGCTGAGGACGCGAAGGATCAAAGCCCGGCCAACACCTTTTTGGCCATGATCTGGATGCACACTCACCTGATCAAGATAAAGACCATTTCCCTTCGGTCGTACGAGCGCGAATCCAATCGGCCAGTCGTGCAAGGTTCGAGCGACGAACACATTGCCCAATGGAATTTCGGTTTCGAAGACATCCGTTGGAACATGATCGTCGAGGGCTGAAGCATCGAGAAGACCAGTCGGTTCAAAAAGGGTCGATGCGGCCTTATCCACCGCGATCAGGGCGGTGATGTCCTCCGTCTTACCAGACGTTATGGAATATCCTTCCGGCATGTCAGACATTGACGCACGAATCCCCTATGGCATGTCTGCCGAAATTTTTACACTCAAAGAGGCCCAAAGGCTATGACCACTCGCCTGTCAGAAGAACAAGTCATGATCCAGGATATGGCCAAGCGATTTGCCAGCGATCGTTTAGCGCCCTTTACGTCGCAATGGGATCGCGAAAAACATTTTCCGGTCGATGTGATTAAAGATACGGCAGAGCTTGGGTTCGCGGGCATTTATGTCGGAGAAGATGTTGGCGGTTCGGCGCTTGGTCGGCTCGACGCGGCTTTGATTTTTGAACAGCTTTCATATGGAGATGTGTCCACTGCGGCCTTTATCTCCATCCATAATATGGCGAGCTGGATGATCGACCAGTTTGGGTCGGAAGCGCAGCGCAAGGAATGGCTTCCGAAACTCACCAGCATGGAGCTGATCGCCTCCTATTGTTTGACAGAACCTGGATCTGGGTCTGATGCGGCCGCGATGAAGACCACCGCCGTGCGAGATGACGATTGCTATGTCCTGAACGGATCGAAACAGTTTATTTCCGGCGCCGGGACGAGCGATGTCTATGTCTTGATGGCGAAGACCTCAGATGATGGCGCCCGCGGGGTTTCAGCTTTCATTATCCCGCTCGGAACGCCGGGGCTTAGCTTCGGGAACAATGAGATGAAAATGGGCTGG
>JAYZAM010000241.1:0-14290 GCA_036339715.1 Pseudomonadota bacterium
GCAAAAGTCGTTATCAATGATCTCGGTGGCTCTATGGACGGCACAGGCGGTAATTCTGAAGCCGCGGAAGCTGTCGTCGCTGAGATCGAAGCGATGGGCGGTCAGGCGATTGCGAATGGATCATCCGTTGCCGATGATGCCGGTGTCCAAAAAATGATCGAAGACACGATGAGTGCGTTTGGCCGCATCGATATTATCATCGCGAATGCCGGGATCCTGCGAGATAAGTCATTCTCGAAAATGACCACTGAAGACATCAATCTGGTGCTCGACGTCCATTTGCGCGGAACCTTTAAACCGGTTCACGCGGCGTGGAACATCATGAAAGAACAGAATTACGGCCGGATCGTTGTTACCACCTCTTCCACCGGCCTTTATGGCAATTTTGGTCAAGCCAATTATGGCGCGGGAAAGCTTGGCGTCGTCGGCATGATGAACACTTTGAAAATTGAAGGCGCCAAAAACGACATCAAAATCAATGCGGTATGCCCAATTGCCGCCACGCGAATGACGGAAGGCCTGATGCCCCAGGCGATGCTCGACAATCTTAAGCCAGAATATGTCACGCCAGGCGTCATCAATCTTGTGAAAGAGGATGCGCCGACCGGGATGATCCTGTCCGCAGGTGCGGGCGCCTTCTCAATGGCGCAAATCGTCGAAACCAATGGCGCTTTCGTTGGACAAGGAGATGCGCTGACAGCAGAAGCGGTTGCGGCCAAATGGGATGAAATCACGGATACAAGTGTCCAAACCCATTTTGACTCAGGTTCTGGTCATGGCGGCAATATCTTTGCCCGACTCCAAGAGGCAGCGGCAAAAGCCTAAAGTCTTGGCATTTGCGAATTAATTCAGAGAAACCGGCGGCGGCCTATAGCCTCGCCGGTTTTTCTTATTTAAGAAGACAAGGTGAAGGGACTGAAGGGGGAGTACCGATGCGCGTACTGATCTTGTCAGCATTTTTATCTGTGATGGCTGCATGTTCGAGTGAACCTGCCAGCGATATCGAGAACCCGGAAACAGAAACAACCGCTGCGGTCGTCGCTGACGAGCCTGCGCCTGCGGTCATTGATCCAACTGGAGAAGCCTGCGGCGGTATTGCCGGATTGGTTTGCCCGGAAGGCTATTTCTGCCAGCAAGAAGTGGGGCAATGTCTGGAAGTTATGGATGGGGCCGGTACCTGCCAGCCTCAACCGGAAATGTGTACGCGCGAATATAAGCCTGTTTGTGGGTGCGATGGACAAACTTATGGAAACGCCTGCGAGGCGGCCGCTGCAGGCGTGAGTGTCGCCATTGACGGTGAGTGTGCCAGTCCGGATACCCAGTAATACCGCGCAACCGATTTAGAGCGTCTGGGAAGTGCCTTCAGACAGCAATGCGATTCGGTCGGGCATGGGCTCGTCTATAACGTCTTTGGTTTTGCTCACCGTTCTCAGGATTTGTGGTCCCTTTTTGGTTTCGATCGGCGTCACCAGGAGCCCATCTCGATCAAGTTGATCGATCAAAATAGACGGAATGGTCTTTATGGCCCCTGTCAGCAAAATGCGATCGAACGGCCCATGTTGCGCTAGGCCTTGCAGGCCGTTGCCGTGTCGAACGGAGACATTATCGACGCCAAGCGCTTGCAGCCGCTCGCGCGATTGCTCCACCAAGCGTTCGTAGCGCTCAACGCAATAAACGTGACGACTAATCTGGCTGAGTAACGCCGCTGTGTAGCCGCTACCGGATCCGATCAGCAAAACGCGGCTTTCCTTGCCCGGCGGGATCTGTAGCGCGCGCAGCAGTTTCGCCGTTACGATTGGTCTCGGTATGCTCTGACCGCAAGGAATTGGAAGCGCACTATCTTCCGCCGAAATCTCGCGCAGCGTGTCGGCTACAAATGCACCGCGATCGACGGTTTCCAGCGCGGTCAAAACGCCATCATCGATGATCCCCTGTCGCCTGAGCGACAAGACCAGGCGCGCGGCGCGCAAAGGGTCTGGGATCAAGTCTGCCATGTCTGACGCATTTCTTCGAGAAAGGCCTCATGGGTCAAATCCACGTGCAATGGTGAGACCGAGACATAGCCATCATAGATCGCTCTCAGATCCGTTCCTTCGTCCGGATTTGACAGTTTTCCGCGATATCCGATCCAGTAATAGTCATTCCCACGCAGATCTTCTCGGCCTTCTGTGCGAATGATTCGTTCATCTCTGAAGCCTTGCCGGGTAAAACGCACGCCTTCGACGTCGTCAGGGGCGCGATCGGGGAAATTGACATTGATGATCAGATCATTCGGCCAGCCTTTTTTAATAATCGGGCGTAAGACCTTCGCGCCCCATGCGGTTGGCGTTTCCCATGGGCAGGAATGCGGGTTCTGAAAGCCCCGCGACTGGCTGAGCGCAATACTCGGCACGCCATGTTGCATGCCGAACAGGGCGGCTGCGATTGTCCCAGAAAATGTTGTGTCCTCGGCGATATTTTGCCCAGCATTCACGCCGGATAGAATGAGATCGGGTCGCTCTGGCATCAATTCGTCGAGCGCTAGCAAGACGCAGTCACTCGGTGTGCCATTTACGGCATAGCGTTGCGGCTCAAGCTCTCGCACACGCACGAATTCTGTGAGCGAAATTGCGCGGCCTTTACCAGATTGTTCCAACTCAGGCGCGACGACCCAGATATCATCGCTCAGTTCGCGAGCAATATGTTCTAGGACTTCGAGTCCAGGCGCGTTGATACCATCATCATTTGTCAGCAGGATCTTCATTCTGATACCCCTTTAAATGAAAGACCGAGATAGATCAGGCTTGCCAGCGCCGCACCATAAACTGTTATGGTCTCAATCGGCGCGTTGAAAGTGTAAAGGTTGTGATCTGACAAAAGAAAGTGCGCGGCGGCGTGCGCAAAGACAGCAAAGCTGAAAATACGGCCGGCCAGCTGCTTCCAGGACGCCACGAACAAGGCCCAGAACACGCCGATATAGATCGGGATGTGGAGGAGTACAAAGGTCCCGCGCGCAGCATCTTCCTGCATGCCGCTCAGAATTGGCAACAACCGCCACTCGGCGTGAGTCATTGCGTCCATTTCATGCACTGAGAATAGCGCTACCGCCACGATGAGGCTCAGATTGAGCGCCTGCTTCACGCGATAACCTCTACCCCGCCCATGTAAGGCCGCAGAACGTCTGGGATCGTAATGGATCCGTCCTCGTTCTGATAGTTTTCGAGGACTGCCACTAGCGTGCGCCCCACCGCCAGACCTGAGCCGTTTAATGTATGTACGAATTCCGGTTTAGGCTTGGGATTGCTCTCACTAGGCGCTGGACGCCAACGCGCACTCATGCGGCGGGCCTGAAAGTCGCCGCAATACGAACAGGAGCTGATCTCACGGTAAGTGTTCTGGCTCGGCAACCAGACTTCGAGATCGTAAGTCTTGCGTGCCCCAAAGCCCATATCTCCGCTGCAAAGCAGCATTCGCCGATAAGGCAGATCCAACGCTTCGAGAATGCCCTCAGCGCATTTGGTCATACGCTCCAGCTCATCCAGCCCCTCTGCTTCGTCGCGCACGATAGAGACCATCTCGACTTTGTTGAACTGGTGCAAACGGATCATGCCTTTGGTGTCCCGCCCTGCACTCCCGGCTTCTGAGCGGAAGCATGGTGTGTGGCCGGTCATTCGGATCGGCAACTGATCTTCTCCGAGGATCTGCTCGCGCACCAGATTGGTCAGAGAAATCTCAGACGTGGCGATCAACCAATGACCGCTCGTCGTTTCAAAGGACTCTTCGCCGAACTTCGGCAACTGACCCGTCCCCACCATAGCGTCCGGGCGAACAAGTAAAGGCGGGTTGATTTCTTCATACCCGTTTTCGGTCGTCTGCTTGTCGAGCATGAACGTCGCCAGAGCCCGCTCCAGTCGGGCCATTTGCCCCCGCAGCGCCACGAAACGCGCTCCGCTCATCGCGGCTGCCGCCTCAAAGTCCATGAGAGGCTGGCCAATCGCATTTTTCAGCTCTGCGCCGATATCGGCGTGATCCTTTACGCTGTTTCGTCCGGACAGGCGTGCACCCGGATTGCCCCATTTGTGTTGCTCCAGATTGCCCGCTTCATCCTCCCCTTCCGGAACTTCCGGCAATGGGATGTTTGGGGTTCCAAGCAGCAATTTATCGAGCTCTTCGCGGGCCGCGGTTTCCTGCTCGCCTGCCGCTTCGATCACGTCTTTCGCTTCCGCGACCTCCGCGCGTAGCTGGTTGAACAGGGTTTCGTCGCCGCTCGCCTTGGCTTTACCTATTTCCTTGGATTTGGCATTGCGCGCAGATTCCGCTTCCTGCTTGTCCGAGACCGCTTTGCGGACAGCGGCATCGTGATCGAGCATGTGCGAAACGACTTCGCCGAGCCCTTTTTGCTTGCGCTCAAAGGCAGCACGGAAAGCATCGGGATTTTCACGAATGGCACGGATATCGAACATGAGAACGACCTTGTTATATTAGCGAGCGAACTCCTAAGCGGCTCCAGCGGATTCGTCCACTGGGCACGCTGGGAAATGCTTGGCTTATGAGTCAAATGCCATTCAACCTCGCGCAGGCAGGGATCTGGCACAGCGAACCCGGTCTCGAACATTAAGAGGTCCCCGCTTTCGCGAGGATGAGCGGATTTCGCTACTTCTCTTTGATCTGCGGGGCCAGACGAATGCTAAGTTCGCGCAGCTGTGCATCGTCCACAGGGCTTGGCGCCTGCATCATCAGATCACGCGCTTGCTGGTTCATCGGGAACAGGGTCACGTCCCGAATGTTTTCTGCATCCGCCAGCAGCATGACCATGCGGTCTACTCCAGGTGCGATTCCGCCATGCGGCGGTGCGCCATAGCGGAACGCGTTCAGCATGCCGCCAAATTCAGCTTCGACGACTTCAGGGCCATACCCTGCTTTTTCAAACGCTTTCAGCATGATGTCTGGCCGGTGATTCCGGATTGCGCCTGAGGACAGCTCAATGCCGTTACAGACGATGTCGTACTGATAAGCGTTCAGGGCGAGAAGCTCTTCGTCTGTTTCAGCGGCTTCCAGCGCTTCAAGTCCGCCTTGAGGCATGGAGAACGGGTTGTGACTGAAGTCGACTTTCTTGTTGTCTTCGTCCCATTCGTACATTGGGAAGTCGATGATCCAGCAGAAGCGGAAAACGCCCTGCTCCACCAAGTCGAGTTCTTCGCCAACTTTGATGCGCGCGGCCCCCGCGAGCTTGTAAGCATCGCTCGCTTTGCCCGCTGAGAAGAAGATCCCATCGCCATGGCCAAGGCCAGTATGCTCAAGGAACGCCTTCAGGTGCTCAGGGTCAAAATTCTTCAGGACAGGATCCTGACTGACAACTGCACCATCATCGCCTGCGCGAAGACGGGCATAACCGAGCCCTGGCGCTTGCATCTCTTTCTTCGCCCATTTGTCCATATCGTCGAAGAACTTACGGGATTGTGTCTCGGTTGCTTTTGGCGCCGGGATCGCAATCACCTTGCCGCCGCTTTTGATGATTTTTGCGAAGATTGAGAAGCCGGTCTTGCTGTCATCGGCAAAGAAATCCGTGACATCGACCAGTTCGATCGGGTTGCGCAGGTCTGGCTTGTCTGATCCGTATTTCGCCATGGCTTCGGCGTATGGAATACGTGGGAATGGACCTTCTGGGAGCATTCGCCCCTTCCCTTTCCAGTCGGCGAACTCTTCGAATACGCCATGCATAACAGGCTCAATGGCCTGGAAGACATCTTCCTGGGTAACGAAGCTCATTTCGATATCGAGCTGATAAAATTCGCCCGGAGACCGGTCAGCGCGTGCGTCTTCATCTCGGAAACAGGCAGCGATCTGGAAATAGCGATCGAAGCCCGAAACCATCAGGAGCTGTTTGAACTGCTGCGGCGCTTGCGGCAGCGCATAAAATTCGCCGGGGTGTAGACGCGACGGGACGAGGAAGTCGCGTGCGCCTTCTGGCGACGAAGCTGTCAGGATCGGGGTCTGATATTCGGTAAAGCCCTGCTCCACCATACGACGACGGATTGAGGCAATCACCTCAGCGCGCAGGATCATGTTGGCATGAAGTGTCTCGCGGCGCAGATCGAGATAGCGATGCTTGAGGCGAATATCTTCCGGATAATCGGGCTCACCAAAGACGGGAAGTGGCAATTCCGCCGCTTCAGATTGAACCGAAGCTTCTTTGACGCGGATTTCGATCTCACCGGAGGCGAGGTTCGGGTTCACGAGCTCTGCGTCTCGCGCAAGGACCTCGCCCTCAATTGTGATCACACTCTCGGTGCGCAGGCGTTCCACAACAGCAAACGCAGGGAAATCAGGATCGAACACACATTGCGTCAGGCCATAATGGTCGCGCAGGTCGATGAACATCACGCCACCATGATCTCGGCGACGGTGAAGCCAGCCTGAGAGTTTAACCGTTTGCCCGACATGGGACTTACGAAGTTCGCCGCAAGTATGGCTGCGATAGGCGTGCATGATGCGCTCCGTTTGGGAGGAGAAATAAAGGCGGCTTTTGAGGGCGGACGGGTCGTAAAGTCAAGAGGTGCCGTCACCTTGCGCGCGTCCGTCTGCGATTAACGGCTTTTTCAGTCCTCTGAATCTATTTTTAAGCATGGCTACTCCACTCCCCGCTGAGGCCCCCGTGCCGACCGCAGACCCGATCAAACGCAATCGCTCCGAAGGCATTGTCGTTGAGTGTAACGGAACTGAAGCAAAGATTACGACCAAGGCCGGCGCGATCGAAGCGACGGATGATTATTGGGCCGTCGGGCAGTTGATATCTATTCAGGTTGGAAAAAACCGCGTCGTCGGTCTCCTGCACAGGGTTGAAAACGACGATGATACCTGGGACGCCAATAAACAAAACACGATCACGCTGCACGTCGAACTGTCCGGCGAGGTCCGTCCCGACACACATCGGGGCTTTGTCTTCTCGGGCGGGATTACGCAATACCCGTATATTGGCGCGATCGCGCACAAGATCCGCAAGCAGGATCTCGTCACAATTTACAAATCAAGCGATCCATCGGCGATTACTATTGGGGCGCTCAGCCAGGCCCCCGATATTCCCGCCGTTATTTCCGTTGATTCGCTATTTTCACGACACTTTGCGGTGGTTGGGACGACCGGTACCGGTAAATCCACTGCAGTGACGTTGATCCTGCACCTGATCGCAAAACATAAGCTCAATCAGAGAATTCTCAGTCTCGACCCGCACAACGAATATACAAGCGCGTTTGGCAACAAGGCCAACACGATCACCGCTGATACGCTGGATTTGCCGTTTTGGTTGCTCAATCTCGAAGAATTCCAACAGGTTGTGTTTCGCGGACGGGAAGGGTCGCAGGAAGAAATCGACGCGCTTCGAGAGTTCATCCCTAAGGCCAAAACCCTCTATCGATATGGTGCTCAAAAGGGCGTGCGCCGAAAAGGTGGTCCGGGCGCGACGTTTACAGCCGATACACCAGTCCCTTACCGGTTCGCCGATCTGATGAAGCTAATGGACGAAGAAATTGGCTCATTAGACGGAGCCATGCGGCGTTTGACCCTTCGCCAACTGCGCGGTCGCCTTGAGGCAGTCGTCAATGATCCGAGATTCAGTTTTATGTTTGGCTCGCATGACGCCACAGACCGGATCGAAGACGTGCTTGGCAATATTTACCGTGTTCCGCTCGACAATATGCCGATCACAGTTTTCCAGATGTCCGGAATTCCATCGGAAGTCGTTAATTCCGTTGCGTCTGTTTTGTGTCGTCTCGCCTTCGATATCGCACTCGCCAGTCAGTCTAAGGTCAAAACCCTCGTCGTCTGTGAAGAGGCGCACAGATATATTCCGTCGGACGTCAACAGCGCTTTTGCCCCGACCCGCGCGGCTATTGCACGAATTGCGAAGGAGGGCCGTAAATATGGCGTGTCGCTCGCGATTATCACGCAGCGACCGAATGAGCTCGACCCGACGATCCTGTCGCAGTGCAATACGATTTTCTCTCTGCGTTTGGGCAATGACGCGGACCAGGACGTGATGCGTAAGGCGATCGCCAGCGGATCGAGATCGACCCTGGCCTTCCTCTCTTCGCTCGCCGACCGCGAATGTATCGCTTTTGGCAGTGCCGTTTCCACACCAATGCGGATGCGGTTTCGTAATCTCGCCGCGAGCGCGCGACCATCCAGCCAGAATGTTTCAGATAGCGAGAACATTCAGGCGGCCGCTCAAACCAGTCTCGGTGAGATTGTGTTCAATCTTCGCGGCGCTGCGGCTGAACGCGATGAGCAGGACGATGATGACGAGTGGACGATTAATTCAGAAGCGCTCGCCGGGTCATTCCCAGAACCAGAACAGGTTGATCTCTCCCATGAGCTAAGCCTGAAAAGGCGCTCGCTCTTGCGGCGCAAAACTGACTAATCCCAAAGCAATTTGCACAAATGCTCTCGCCTTTCAGGACGGCTTGATTTAGGCGACACGCATGAGTCGAGAGCCCCTCACGCCCATTACCGATCAAGACGAACTCGCGATTGCCTGCGAGAAGCTGTCTAAAGGCACCTTCCTGTGCGTGGATACGGAATTTCATAGAGAAACTACGTACTGGCCTGAGCTTTGTCTCATCCAGGCTTCGTGTGAAGACTATGAAGTTATCATCGATCCAATGGCTGAAGATCTGGATATAGGGCCTTTTCTAGAGCTGCTGGCGGATGAAAGCCGGCCTAAGGTCTTCCATGCTGCTCGCCAAGATATTGAAATCTTCAATCGTTTATTAGGTCACCCACCAAGACCCGTGTTCGATACTCAATTGGCGGCCATGGCCCTCGGGATCGGTGATTCAATTTCCTACGATAATCTGATCCAGCGGGTGCTCAAACGACGGATCGATAAATCCAGCCAATTCACAGACTGGAAACAACGACCGCTGACCGAAAAGCAACTGGTCTATGCCTTAGGCGATGTCACGCATTTGCGCGATGCCTATCAACGCATGCTGCAAAGACTGACCGATATGAATCGTCTGAGTTGGGCGGAGTCGGAAATGGCGGGACTTGCGGATCCAGCACTTTATGACACCTCGCCTGAAAACGCTTGGAAACGTCTCAAAATGCGTAAGCCAAACAAGGAATACGCAGCCGTCTTTGCTTCAGTCGCGGCCTGGCGGGAAGAAAAGGCGCAAACGATAAACAAACCACGCCGCCGGATCCTGAAAGATGATGCGATCCAGGAGATTGCTGATCAAAAACCGCAGACGGAAAAAGCGTTTGATCGGCTGCGTGCGGTTCCTAAAGGCTTCATACGGTCAAAATATGCCGAAGGGCTAATGGATGCGGTTTACAAGGCCGTTTCAGATCCTAGCGCGCATGCCCCGACCCTACCTAAGCGTCAGCATAATCCAGAAATGCCCGCGGGCGCGCCAGAAATGCTCAAAGTCTTGCTAAAAGCGGTGAGCGATGAATCCAATGTCGTGCCACGCCTTATCGCGAATGCGGCTGATATCGAACGTCTTGCACGAGGTGAGACATCAGATGAAATCGCAGCGCTTAATGGCTGGCGATATGATCTGTTTGGTCGAAAAGCGCTGGCGCTTTTGTCGGGGCAACTGGCATTGTCTTTCGAAAACGGCCAGGTTCGGCTTTTCGAACTTTAACTTACTCAATCGTCAGTTCTGGTCGCATCTTCATCAGACCGGCGAGCTGACTGAGTCTGCGTTCAACGGTTTCTGAGACCAGATCGCCATAATTTTCATCGACCGTAAGTTTCAAAACACCGTCTCCTGCACTTAACTTCGCGGTCGCAAGGATAGGGCCCGAACGTCCCGAATAGACGCTCCCGAGCCGCATAGCTGTTCCGAGTATTTTGGCCCGGCGTTTTGTCGCCATACCAAGAAGCCGCGCATATTGAGGATCATCTACGAATTTAAACGTATAGCGAGATGCTGCCGCGTGAGCCGCAAAGAGCCGGTCCGCGTGACTCATGGCGGGGAATGGCGCGCGTAAAACCTGCTCGTGAACCAATTGCGCCCGATGATCCGGGTGCATACGTGCGCCCGCGTCTGCCATCGAACAAATGGCTCTCAAGACTGTTTCGCTTTGTTTGAACTGCTTCGATATGGGATGAATGAAGCTGTACAATTCGCGCCCAAACAGTCGACTCTGAGGGGAAGATTGCAAATAGAGCGGCACAGCGTCGAGAAGTCCGCTGGCGCCTTCAATGGGTAATCCCTCTGCAGCCACGCCGTCCCTCAGGCCAAATGAAGAAATGATCACTCGGTCGGTTTCCAGCACGTCGAGCAGCGTGCTCAGGAGCAAAGCCGAGTGCGGTAAGCTTTCAAATCGTCGTTTGGAAACGGCAGTTAATTGTTCGCGCGTTAGCTTATCCGATTGCGCAAGCTCCGCCGCCTCGATCACGTTTTCGATGTCCTTTCGCGACATTTCGTACCCATGTGCGACGCGCAATGGGTAATCGCGAAGCATCATATGAACCGCGGCTACGTTTCGCCATGCACCGCCCACTGCATAGAGTTTTTTGGTATCGAGCGCGAAACTCGGTTGGTTCTCAACCAGTATCTTTCGGATAATCTTTCGACGCTTCTCGTATGGCAGCTTGATGTCCGTAGCCCTCGCGAGCGGACCGAGAAGGAATGATGCGCCTTTGGTGCTGCCCTCCACTGGGCGTAGCTCCATACTCGTTCCGCCGAGATCTGCAATCAAGCCGCGCGGTTTGGAGAAACCGACAGCGACACCTAATGCGGATAATCGTCCTTCATCTGCCCCGCTGAGAACCGTAATTGGAACGCCGAGGATATCCTCAGACTGTTTTTTGAAGTCGGGTCCATCTTTTGCCTCACGCACAGCTGCGGTCGCGACAGCTCGAATGTCGCGAATGTTCAAGCTTGATGTGATCGCGCGAAATCGGTGAAACGTTCGCAAGGCAAGCTTCCGACCGTCAGGCGACAATTTGCCCGTCTCGGACAAGGCCCGCCCTAACCCGGCCATCGTTTTCTCGTTAAAATATGGGATAAGTGCAGAGCCCGCCTGCTCGTAGATCACCATACGGCATGAGTTCGATCCGATATCGATCACGGCAATTTTGCGAGTTGTGCTCATTTCGCTTTGCGCTCTCGTTTGCGAGGCGCGAGTCTTGGAGGTTCATTCACCACAAGCGCGCTTCCCCGGCCCGACAGACTTGGATTGTCCATAAAGTATCGATGCGCGCTAAATCCTTCAGCGCTATGCGGTTTGATGCGCGTATAGTCTCCGTTCGGCGTCATTTCCCAGCTCTGTGTGTCATCGTTTAAATTCGCGACCATAATTTGGTTCAAGACCTGTCGATGGGCCGTCGGCACCTCGATCGGCACCAAGGCCTCTACCCGGCGTTTGAGATTACGATCCATCCAGTCGGCGGACGACATATAGACTTTGGCCTTATCCGACGGCAAAGCCTCACCATTGGCAAAACAGACAATTCTCGAATGCTCAAGAAAGCGCCCAACCAGACTTTTCACCTGAATGGTTTCCGATAGTCCGGGCACGCCGGGTCGCAAGCAGCAGATACCGCGAACAATAAGCCGGATTGGTACACCTTCCTGGCTTGCCTTGTATAGCGCGTCGATCACGTCCTGATCGACCAGAGAGTTCATTTTTGCCCAGATGCCGCTTGGTTTACCCGCTTTCGCTGCCGCTTCTTCGCGTTGAATTTGTTCGATGAGAAAAGCTTCCATCGCAAACGGCGACATCACGACTTTTTCCAGTTCGGGTCCAATTTCAGGCGGTTCTTTATAGGCGGTGATATAATTGAAAAGGCGTCCGGCATCTCGGCCAAGTACTGGGTCAGCGGTGAACAATGCGAGGTCCGTATAGATTTTCGCAGTAACCGGGTGATAATTGCCTGTCCCAAAATGCGTATAGGTCTGTAACCCGTCCGCCTCCCGGCGAATGATCAATGAAACTTTTGCATGCGTTTTATAATCAACGAAGCCATAGACGACCTGCACACCTGATCGCTCGAGATCTCGGGCTAGGCGAAGGTTCGTTTCCTCGTCAAAGCGCGCTTTGATCTCAACCAGCGCCGTAACGTTCTTGCCGCCTTCAGCGGCCTCTATCAGCGCCGAGACAATCGGTGAATTCAAGGTCGTTCGATACAAGGTCTGTTTGATCGCGATCACGTCAGGATCCCGCGCGGCCTGCAGGATGAACTGCGCCACCACATCAAAAGATTCATAAGGGTGATGGACCAGAATGTCCTTGGCACGGATTGCTTCGAAACAGTCGCCACCCATCTCTCGGATACGCTCAGGGAAACGCGCTTCAAAAGGCTCGAACAAGAGCGCCGGGCGATCTTTCATGATCAGTCCCGATAGATCTTTAATGCCCAGCAAACCGTCGAGCAAAAGGACATCGGTGGGTTCCGCGCCAATTTCGCGCGAAACAAAGTCCCGTAATGCTTGCGGCGAGTCTGAGTCAAAATGGATCCGCACAATCCGCCCGCGACGTCGCTGTTTTAGAAGGATTTCAAACTCTGCGATCAGATCTTCCGACTCTTCTTCGATTTCGATATCGCTGTCTCTTACGATGCGAAAAACACAGTGACCGCGCGATTCAAATCCGGGAAAAAGCATGGATTGAAAGTGTGCAATGACGCTTTCCAGCCGAACAAACCGCAAAACTCCCGACTTTTTATCCGGAAGACGAATGAAGCGAGGCGAAAAAGCCGGCATCGGAACCAGACCGACCATCGGGTCCCCAGATCCCGATATCGGTGACAACTGAAACGCAACCGCAAAGCCCAGATTGGGAATGAAAGGAAATGGCTGCGACGGATCTACGGCCTGTGGCGTCAGAATCGGAAAAATTTGACTTTCAAACCGATCTTTCAGCCATACCATCTCAGTTCGCTTAATGTCTGAAACGGACAGGACCTCAATATTTTCGTCATTCAGGAGACTGCGTAGCTCACGCCAACAGGCCTGCTGATCCGTCATCAGTTTATCGACCGCGGTCTCAATATCACGGACCTGCTCCATCGGGGTCCGTCCTTCAATGCTCAGTTTCTGGATCCCGGCCCGGACCTGTTCACGTAAACCCGCATAGCGGACCATGAAAAATTCATCGAGATTGTTGGCGGAAATCGAAAGGAACCGCAGACGTTCCAATAATGGGTGGTTCTCATTGTGCGCTTCTTCCAGAACGCGCTCGTTGAACTTCAGCCAGCTGAGTTCGCGATTGATGTATCGCTCAGACCTGTGTGTCGGCGCGATTGTGTCTGTCATGCGTTTCCCCAACCCTATGGTTCGTCCAGAATTTCCCTTACGAGGGGTATTGTCAGTGCTCGCTCGCCCGACGCCCCCGCCAGGATTTCCGCAGACCGCTCAATCAGCGAGTAGTCCAGCCCCAATCGCGTGACAAGATAGTCTTCAACGGATTTGGGGAGATTGAGATACGAGCGTGCAAAGGCGCGCTTTAAGCGCGCCCGCATGAGCTCTTCATCAGGTGCGGGTATTTCTGCCAGGGGTGCGGCTTGCAAGCGCGAATTCAAGTCTGGTGAGTTGACGCGCCAGTGCGCTGGGACAGAATGTCCGGCCAATAGAATATGATTTCCATGGCGCTGGATCCCGCTCAAGACCATCAGCAGGGCGTCTGCGTCCTGCGTTGTCTCCACATCATCGATTACCAAATCGAGCATCGTGAGCTCTTCGCCCTCGGTTCTGACCAGAGTGGTCAAGGCGTTCGCCTGAAGATAGCGGGCGCCACGTTCGCTCGCCCAGGCTTTAGACAAGGTTGATACACCGCTACCCGCTGGACCAATCAGACAAAACGCGTGATACGGCCAGCGGTCAGGTTTTCGGATTGCGGCACATATCGAACGATTGGCGGGGGTGATCGCCATCTGATCGAAATTTAGCTGCGCCTCCGGAAATCGTATGGGGATTTGGCCGGTTGGCGGCATAATCTATTCGCTTTCGTCGGGCCGTACTGAACTGATGGCGGAGGACATAACCCACCCGATTGCCTCGGCCGAGATGATCACGCCGCGATCCCTCAAATCAGACGTCAACCTTTGCCCATCTCCAGCGAAAGCGAAAGCAACGACCGCTCCATCCGTCGAGATCGCGCGGGTCTTGAAGTTAGAGACCAATGGTGATTGCACCAATGCATTACGTAACGTGTTCCACTCAGGCAATGACGTATATCGAACCGTCGCTTCGATCAGTGTGCGAGAATCATCCCGTATGATCGAGGTCTGTTTCCAGTCGTCATTTAAACGGACGACAACCGCCTGGATTGCATCTTCAAGGGTTGCCGCGCTTCGCGTTAC
>JAYZAM010000242.1:0-14293 GCA_036339715.1 Pseudomonadota bacterium
TCAGGCCCATGACCAGAACCACGAATAGGATGGCGATTCCGACATAAAGACCGATGGTGAGCGCTGAAGCCATGACGTGCGCCTTTCTGTATCTTGAGCGCAGAGATAAGGATTTCGGCCCGTTCCGGCCAGAGGCGGGTCGTCGCGCCCGCCGGGATCCTTAGTATTCGTAGGTTTCGACTCGGTCGACGCGGATTGTGTAAGCGGCGTCGGCGAGCTCGGATTCCTGTGTCTGCGTATAAAGCGTGCCCTCGATCCATACGGCTTGGGCCAAGTCCCGCAGACGAATGGGCTCATCCGTCATCGCAAACACAGTTTGATTGGGCGGCGGTGGCGGGGCATGAAGGCAGGCGCCGTAATAAGGCACGAGAAGAAATTCGGTGATTTCGGCATTTGCACCGAACTCAAATGGAACTGTGTATCCGGGAATCCGGACCTTGATCTCGTTCAGTTCTTTGACCGTGTTGAACGTCCCGATCTGAATCATTTGGTCGGCGGCTGACCCTTCAGCAATCGGGCCGCCAGAATAGAGCAGAGCCATTTGCTGTTGATAGAGCTGCGCCAGACGTTCTTCTTCACCCTCTGGAAGCAATTCTTCCCAACCAATCTCGCGCAGACCGCTTGGCAAGGACCGGCTGGCCTTTTCAGGCTCGGCAATCCGATCTCCGACTTGGGGCTCGGACTGATTTGAGCTCGACTGTGCGGCTTCAGCGGAGGCGCTTATGCTCGCTGTTTCGGCGCCGCCGCAAGCAACAAGAACGATAATCGCGGCGCAGGTGATCAGAGACTGTTTCATCATCCTCTACATTTAGGTCCAATCACACGACTAGGCCAGACCTCTGCCGCGCTTGTTATCACAGTTTAACAGTCAGGCCGTCTGCGAGTGATCGCCTAAGGGCTGTTAAAGCGGGCCAGACCCCTAATAGGAAAGCGGCGAATGTCACAGCGGCGATTGTGTATAGATCAACCCAACCCGGCCCTGTGCCGATCAGGGCTACGCCGTACTGCGCAGACAAAATCGGCGCGGCGATCATAAAGATGATCTGGATCAGCAGCGCCCCGAGCATCGCGCCCAGGAGGCCAAGCACAGTCGCTTCTGCGATAAGAAGCGCCAGAATATGACTTGGGCGTGCGCCCGTTGCCCGCAAAATCGACATTTCGCGCCGCCTCTCATTCAGACTGGTGAGAATACTGGTCAGGATTGAGACGAGCCCAACCGCGATCACAAAAGCGGAGATCGCGAGTAGGACGCGTTCGGCCGTTCCCATGATTTGCCATAACTCCGCCAGCGCCTGACCTGGAATAATGGCCAGCAAGGGTTCCGACATGTTTGTATTGATGTCGCGCCGCGTGCGCAGAACCGTCGCCCGGCTCTTTAGGCCGACAAAGACCGCTGTGACCGTTTTGGGAGTCAGATCAAAGCCTCGGATCATCTCTTCGGTGATCGAGTCCGCAAGCGGGTTTCGGGCGCCTGTTTCCCATCCGACATGGATGGCTGTGATGGCTTCCAGCGAGACGTGGACAGTTTGATCGACTGGCGTTCCTGTTGGGCGCAGGATCCCTGCCACCCGGAACGGGCGATTATCATGATCAGACAAGCCGCCGGCCCCTAAGCCATGCGTCAGAATTAAAGGCGTACCGACCTCATATCCCAATTGTTTGGCGACATCGGCGCCGATAACGGCATCGAACAGATCGTCGAAGCGTGCACCGTCTGCGAGGCCGAGCGATTGGCCTTGGCCATATTTATAATGATCAAAATAATCTGGTGTGGTGCCGAGTACGCGAAAGCCTCGATGGCTATCGCCTAATGAGATCGGTACGGTCCAGGCGACATCATCCCGGCGCGCGATCTCTTCGTAAGTCGTCCATGATATCTCTGCCGTGGCATTGCCCAGGCGAAATACAGAATAGAGCAGGAGATTGATCTGTCCGGATGGGGCGCCGACAATCAGTTCTGTCCCAGATATCGTATTGTCAAAACCCGCCTTTGCGGCGTTTCGCGCTTTTTCGACGCCCAGAAACAACGCCACAGACAAGGCAATGGCAAGAACGGTCAGAAACGCCGAAACTTTGCGGTTCATCAAACTGCGCCAGGCGAGACCCAAGATTGAAACGCCCATTATGCCGCCTCTGTGGCTTGGTTGATCTCGGATAAATCGAGCGCCCGATCAAACAACGGCGCCAGCCCGCCATCATGGCTCACAAATAGCAGCGCGGCCCCGGTGTTATGAGCTTCCTCGCTAAGAAGCTCGATGAAACGATCACGGCTGTCTGCGTCGAGCGCTGATGTCGGTTCATCTGCGATGATCAGTGCAGGATTTCCGATCAGGGCGCGCGCTGCGGCCACTCTCTGTTGTTGCCCCACTGAAAGCTCCGTGACATTTCGCGCGAGAAGATCCTCGTCGGTCAGCCCCAATCGCGACAACAGCCGACGAACTTCCGTTTCGACGCCTCCGGCGGCTTTTGCGTTTTCCAACCGGCGTTTTGAGAACCGGCAGGGCAGGGCGACGTTTTGCGTCACCGAAAGATAAGGCACCAAATTGAACATCTGAAAGATCACGCCAAGATGATCTGCGCGCACGCGATCCCGATCGCTCCCGCCCAGTGTTGTCAGAATATGCTCCAGAACCATGATATCGCCCTGTGCTGATTCCAGCACACCCGCGATCAATCCGAGCAGGGTCGATTTCCCCGACCCGCTGGGCCCACGCAGAAACAGGCGTTCGCCCGGCGCGAGGCGAAACGTGGCAACGTCGAGCAAAAGTTTCTGTCCTGGCCAGGCAAATTGCAGGTCAGCAATTCGAACGATGGGTTGGGTCATTTAGTTGAGGTCTAGGCGGGTATCGCTGGCGGTCAAGGTTTCCGCCGATTGGCCCGAACCGGTCAAGTACACCGCATTGACGGTTTCAAAGCCCTGATAGGATTGAAATCCGGTAACTTCGATGGCTTCGAGGCTCGCCGGTGCCTGACATGTATAGGTTAGATCGATCGTTAGGTTCCCGTGATCGCCGATTGGGCGGATGCTGATATCGCTCCCATTCTGCGCGCAGTCGCCACCGATAATTTCCACAGTTCCGCTGGCAAATGGGCTCGCATCGTCCAGGGTTCTGATGGATTCATCGAGGTCGAAGTTCGCGAGCGCGCCTTCAAGACTAACACTCAAAGTATTTCCGTCGAGACTGGCAGCCATCTCGGACACGCCGTGCACATGAGCTTCTCCGGCGCCGTGATCATGATCATCGCCGTGATCGTGTTCATCACTATGGTCGTGGTCGTGTGCTTCTTCACTTTCCACATGATCGTCATGGCTCTCGCCGTGCTCATGATCGTTGTGATCATGGTCTTCCTCATGATCGTGGACGTCAGCCTCGTCCATTGTGGCCGTTTCAGGCGTCTCGGAAACCCCCTCCGGCGCGGCCGAAACCTCTTCCATAGCGGCGACATCTTCAATCGGCGGCGGCGTTTCAGCGACGAGATCCTGAGGGGCGTCTGCGGCAGGTTGGCAGGCGACGAGGGTGAAACAGCTTGCTGCGAGAAACAGGGAGGCGCGAGACATATTTGACTCCAGCTTTCGTTTGACAGGTTGAATTGCGAGGACTACGTCGCGCAAACGGTTTTTGGATACTATAACATTTCCAATAATTGAATAGAACAAACTTGCGACCTGAGGCCGCTGGAATCCGATTATGTTTGCTGCCCTTCAGGCCCCGCTTTTTTTTGGTTTGATCGCTGCGTTCGTGACGACACTGGGACTGCTTGCGGTGGCTATGCGAAGCGATTGGAGCCTACGCTACGCGGATATGTTTGGCCTTGTCGCGGCAGGGATGCTGACCACACTTGCGTTTCTGCACATCATCCCAGAAGCCTTCGCTCTATCGGGCAATGCGTCGGTCTGGTTGGCCTTTGGCTTTTTTGCTGGGCTCATCCTGCACTACCTTATTCGAGCGATATTCCCAGAAAAGAACGAGACTCAGCTCCCAAGTGAAGCGATTACGCCCATCCTCGCGATTGCCTGTCACTCATTTATTGATGGCGTCGTCTATTCAGTCACGTTCGCCGCCAGCTTTGCCGCGGGCGTGTTTACCGCGCTTGGTCTGATCTTGCACGAATTCCCAGAGGGTGTGATCGCGTTTGCGATTTTGAGACGCCACGGTGTGTCTAATAGAATGTCATTTATCTGGGCATTTCTCGCCGCTGCGGCCACCACGCCTTTGGGGGTCCTGATCTCCGGGCCGCTTCTGTTCGGGCTGGGCGAAGCGCTCCTCGGGAATTTGTTTGCAATCTCGGCTGGCCTGCTCTTATTCGTCGCGACCGGGCCGTTAATGGCCCCCTTGAAAGACATATCGCCCGGCCGCGGTCTATTGGGATTATCGGCTGGTGTGGCGTTTGCCATAATGCTCATGAGCCTGCCCTTCGCTGGGCATGATCACGCTCATTTCGGGCACGATCACTCTCAGACGATCGATACGCATGATCATGAGAATCACGATCATGACCACGACTACGATCATCATGAGACGTCCGGTGATTCAGACGGGTGATCAATGGTCTGGATTCGAGGATTTCTGCTCTGTCTTTTGATCGGTTGTTTCGGCGCTGAAATTGCTACGGCGCACCCTGAAGACGAGTTTTGTGTCGGCGGAGATGGCATGGATCCAGCGTTGTGCCGGGCCTTGCAGAACATCGACCGATCCGCTGATCCTGGTCCTCGCGGGGCGGGCTACACCGAGACAGAAACAATTGATTTTGAACGACCGGCGCTCGAGACCTTTGGCCTCTATATCAATATCGGTGTTCGACACATTCTCCCGGGCGGGCTGGACCACATCCTGTTTGTTTTGGCCATGTTCTTTTCCGCGCGGCGGTTTCGCCCTCTGCTCATTCAGATTTCGGCCTTTACGGTCGCGCACACGATCACGCTTGGACTGGTTGCGGCGGGAGTGTTCGCGCCACCTGCTAGCATCGTCGAACCTCTGATCGCCGCAACGATAGCTCTGGTCGCGATCGAAAATTTATTCTTTCGCGACATGACGCGGTGGCGCCCCTTTGTTGTATTTGGCTTCGGCTTGATTCACGGGATGGGCTTTGCCGGGTTCTTTGGTTCACTCGGATTGCCAGACGGACAATTCTGGAGCGCATTGATCGGGTTCAATATCGGAGTGGAGGTCGGCCAACTTGCGGTTATAGCCCTCGCCATGCTCCTGTTCTGGCCGGTTCGGCAGCGCGTTTCCGAGACGCAATATCAGCGCGGCGTGGTTTGGCCTGCGAGCGCTTTGATCGCGCTGGTCGGGGCGTATTGGGCGTTCGAACGGGTCTTTCTCGGTTAATCGGCATCCGCATTGCAATGCCCTTATCCATGGGCGATCTAATACGACTGAGTAAACGCAAGCGTCGATGGTTGGGTGCAATCACGGCGACGGCTGTCACCACACTTATGGCCTTAAGTGCCTTACCCTCTGCCGAGGCGCAATCTTGTACGCTTCAGGACGCGACGCAGTGGCAATTAGCGCTGAACGATCCGGCTGAAGAGCAAAGCCCGGCTTATATTCGCCGCGTGACAGAAGCTTTTCTGGAGGCGTGTCCCGAGCGACCGGAATTTTTCGATGCGAGCCGTATTGCAGGCATCGCCGCAGCAGATATGGGGGATGCGCCCGGCGCGACCCAGCATTTCACCAATGCCGGACGTATGCGAAACGTTCAGTCAAACTTTTATGCGATGGGAAGTTTTCTGGCGGAGGGCAAAGACCGTGCAGCGTGGCGTATTCGCGACCAAGTGGTCGAGCGCTGGCGATCTCGCCTCGAGCGCAGTCCTCAGGTTTCGCTGACGCCGCTGCCGCAAAAACATGGCATGATTTATCAGGTACGGTTCGATACGCCAGACCGGGAAACGAAGCTGCGAATGGCCTGGGTCGCGGTGCCGTATGGCCCCGGTTGGCCGGCGAGCCTCGGATTTTCGAGTGAACGCATGCGGTTGGCGTTGCGACGCACGAGCTCTGGCTCAAGTGTATCTGGACTGGAGTTTATCGATCTGAACCGGTGTCTTGGCCGTCGGACTCTGGGGGAAATCAAACAACCGATCTCCCCGCAAATGTATCACGATACGGCATTGAGCAGCCTGAACGCTTATCTGGCCGATCCTGATATTCCACGGGGTCGCGATAAGCGCGATATTCAGATTTGCGTCTGGCCCGCTCGCTTATTGCCAGGGCCACCGAAACGCGCGGGTTAAACGCGCTTTTCGACTTCCAGGATCACTGCGTCTGCGGTGATGTTGAAATGATTATACAGGTCCTGATATGGCGCAGACGCTCCGAACGAGCTCATGCCTACAAAGCCACCATCATGACCGATCCAACGGTCCCAGCCGAAACGGACACCCGCTTCAATCGCGACTTTTGGCAGATCGCCGCCAAGGGTTTCGGACTGATAGGCCTCAGATTGCTGCTCAAAAAGGTCCATGCTCGGCATTGAAACAACGCGCACTGGCAAGCCCTTTTCGGCGAGCGTAGCCTGGGCGGCCATCGCAATCTCAACTTCCGAGCCCGTCGCGATCAATACCGCTTTGGCACCGTCGGCATCCGATAGAACGTAACCGCCTTTGGCAGACAGGTTCTCATCCGTGTGCGTGGTACGGGCCGATTTCACTTTCTGGCGGGTGAGCGCCAAAGTGCTCGGGCCGGTGTCATTGCGCAGGGCCAGTTCCCAGCATTCTGCCGCCTCGACACCGTCGCAGGGGCGGAACACGGTCATGTTTGGCATCGCGCGCAGGCTTGCCACATGCTCAACAGGTTGGTGGGTTGGACCATCTTCGCCGAGGCCAATTGAGTCATGTGTCATCACATGAATCACCCGCTCTCCCATGAGTGCGCCGAGGCGGATCGCGGCGCGGGAATAGTCTGCAAAAACCAGGAATGTCCCGGAATATGGGATCACGCCGCCATGCAGGGCCATGCCATTCATTGCCGCTGCCATGGCATGCTCGCGAATGCCATAATGGACATAGCGACCGGCCCAATTGCCCGGGCTGAGTGGCGCAGTGTGGCTGGTTTTGGTGTTGTTCGAGCCTGTCAGGTCGGCCGAACCGCCAATCATCTCCGGGATGGCTTCGGTCAGCGGCTCCAGCGCTGCCCCCGACCATTGGCGTGTGGCTTTGTCTTCGCCGCCTTCGACCACGGCCTTTTTGTGCGCGTTGACAATATCGGAAAGGTTGCCTGGAAGGGCGCCTGCCATCGCTGCTTCAAAGGCACCTTTGTCGCTTGAAGCAGCAAGGCGGTTTTGCCACGCGATGTAAGCGTCGTCGGCGCGTTTGCCGGCTTCAGCCCAAGCTGTCTCGATCTCTGCCGGAACCTCAAACGGCGCGTGCGGCCAGCCAATATTTTCTCGAACAGTTGCGACCTCTTCTGCGCCGTAAGGTCCGCCATGGGCCGGGCCGGTGCCAGCTCGTTTTGCACCGTAGCCAATGATCGTTTTGACCGCGAGCATGACCGGCTTGTCCTGATCCTGCGCCCAAGCGAGCGCGGCTTCGACATCGGTCGCATCATGACCATCAACTTTGCGAGTGACCCAGCCAGAGGCTTCAAAGCGCATGCATTGGTCTGTGCTGTCGGCCATGTCGGTGCCGCCATCAATGGTGACCGCATTATCGTCGAACAGAACGATCAGGTTGGACAGTTTCAAGTGGCCAGCGAGCGTGATGGCTTCCTGGCTGATACCCTCCATCAGACAGCCATCACCGGCCACCACATAGGTCTTGTGATTGACGAGATCGTCGCCAAAGCGCGCATTTAGATGACGCTCGGCCATCGCCATGCCGACTGCGGTCGTGATGCCTTGGCCGAGTGGACCCGTTGTGGTCTCGACGCCTTTGGTGAGAAAGTTTTCGGGGTGCCCGGCGGTTGGGCGGCCAAGTTGGCGGAAGTTGCGAATGTCATCGCGGGTGACGCTCTCATAGCCGGTCAGATGCAGGAGCGAGTAGACCAACATCGAGCCATGGCCCGCAGAGAGCACGAACCGGTCGCGATCCGCCCAGTCGGGATCTGCGGGATTGTGCTTCATAAATTTTGTAAACAAAACCGTCGCGGCATCGGCCATGCCCAATGGCAAGCCGACATGCCCTGACTTAGCGGCTTCGACCGCATCGATTGAAAGCGCTCGAACGGCGTTCGCCATATCCCGGGTCGTTACCGTCATTCCAGACTCCTCGCTTTTTTGTTCGCCCGGGGAATGAAGAGCATGGTCATCGCTGTCAAGCCATTGGCGACGATCACTATTGAGTTTTCACTGTAATAAGCGCAAACGGAGAAACATGAGCGTAATCGAATCTGCGGCGACACTTTTGTATAAAGCCTTGAATCGACTCGAAGGGGCGGTCGGCAGCCTGTTCGATCGTTCAGGCGATCCTGTCCTCTTGCGACAGGAACTGGCGGCGATGATGGAAGACCGCGCCCGTCTCGCCGAACAACTCGATGAATCTCTGGCGCGTGAAAAAGAGCTGCAGACCCTGGCCGATGAAGCCTCCGAAGCACTCGGGGCGGCAATTGCAGAGGTCCGCGCGGCACTGGGGCGAGAGGGTCAGTCGTGATGGCCAAGGCAGACATTAAAATCAGGGGACGGCATTATTCGGTGGCCTGCGCGCCGGGACAGGAAAGCCGACTTATTGCTTTGTCGCAACAGCTTGATGCTCGCGTTCAGGATATCGCCCAGGCGGTTGGGAATATTGGCGATGAGCGTCTGTTGCTGATCGCATCCTTGGCGTTGCTGGATGAGCTTGACGCGTCGCATCGCGCGCAAGCAGCGGCTGCAGGGCCGGATGTTGAACGCGCAGCTCAAGCTTTGAATGATACCGCCGCGCGGATAGAAGCGCTGGCCAGTCGGATTGAGGCCGGCAAATGACCTCGCCTGAATTGAGCGTATTAATCCCGTTTTACAATGAGCAGGGAAATATCCTGCCGCTGCTTGAAGAAGTGCATGAAGCCTTAGCCGGGATCGTCTTCGAGGTCGTCTGCGTGAATGATTGTTCGGACGATGAGACAGCGGCAGAGCTGCGCGAGGCCACAAAGCGGTGGCCTGAAACTGTCATAGTATTTTCGCACATCGAGCGCGCCGGTAAATCCGCCGCGCTTTTTACCGGCTTGAAGGCCGTGCGCGGGCAGTGGACTCAGCTGATTGATGGTGACGGCCAGAATGATATTCATGACACGGCTCGGCTATGGGCGGAACTCATCGCTGGCAAGGATACCGGTCGTCTCGGAATTATCGCCGGCAAACGCAACAGCCGAAACGATAGCGGGTTTAAATGGCTGCAATCACGGATCGCGAACGGCGTGCGACGGTTTATGCTGCGCGATGACGCGACCGATACAGGCTGTGGCTGGAAACTGATCCGAACAGAAGCATTCAAGGAGCTGCCATTCTTCGCCTCCATGCATCGCTTTTTGCCCGCGCTGATCAAACGAGCAGGCTGGGAGGTGCGCGAAGAGCTCGTAAATGATCGGGCGCGCTGGCACGGTCAGTCAAAGTATGGGTTTCTCGGCCGACTGGGCGCAGGTATTTTTGATTTGATCGGAATGTTTTGGCTCACCCGTCGCGGGGGCCAAGGGGTTGCCGATGAGTGGGATGATCCTCGAAAAGCACAGATCGAAGATTAGAATTCTATTTTAAGTAGTGTTTGTGCGAGTTTTTTGATTTTTCAGGCATTTTTTACAATGACTGAGACGATGGGAATATTAACAAGAAAAGAATGCAATAATAGGAATAAATACTAATAAAAATATCGAAATATATGTCTATGAATCTTTTTTACATCCATAGTTGAAAAAAGCGCAAGTGTTTACCAATCGTTAGTAAATCACGCGTAAGTAGAAATCCGTCGCAGGCGGTTTCTCCATGACCGTACCGGACAAGCTCAAGGCTCGGGTTCATCCGCCCCTCTAACCCGGCCACCTACTTGGGATGCATCTAATTTGGTGCATCCCATTCTTCTTTCTGGGGGATGTTTTCGCCGCCGATCTGGGTTTGAGCCTAAAAAAAGCGCGAACCAATGGATCGCGCTTTTCTAGTTTTAACTTTTCGACAGAATTACTTCCGCCAGACTGCAGCCATGGCCGGATCTTCTTCTTCGCCTGTATACTTGCGCGTTTCGGCGCGACCGACGACCATGTGATGCACTTCGTCCGGACCATCGGCGAGACGTAGCGTCCGCTGATTGGCATAGAGACGGGCGAGCGGGGTCCACTGAGACACACCAGCCGCGCCGTGCATCTGGATGGCTTCGTCAATGATGCGGCAGACTTTTTCCGGCACCATGGCTTTGACCATAGAGATCCAGACGCGGGCTTCTTTGTTGCCAAGAACGTCCATGGCTTTCGCGGCCTTGAGGACCATCATACGCATGGATTCAATGTCGATCCGCGCGCGAGAGACTTTCTCGATGTTACCGCCCAGCTTGATCAGATCGCGGCCAAAAGCCTGACGGGTCATGCCACGGACAACCATCATGTCGAGGGCCCGCTCAGCGGCGCCGATCGAGCGCATGCAGTGGTGAATCCGGCCTGGTCCGAGGCGCAGCTGCGAGATTTCAAAGCCGCGACCTTCGCCGAGCAGCATATTCTCTTTGGGCACGCGAACATTGTCGAACACGATGTGCATGTGGCCGTGCGGCGCGTCATAGTCGCCAAACACTTGCATCCCATCCAGGATCTTCACGCCGGGTGTGTCGGTGGGGACCAGGATCTGAGACTGCTGTTTGTGTGGCTCGCCGTCAGGATTGGTTTTGACCATCGTGATCATGACCTTACAGCGCGGGTCGCCAGCGCCAGAAATGTAGAATTTCTCGCCATTGATCACCCACTCATCGCCTTCAAGGACGGCGCGGGTGGAGATGTTCTTGGCGTCTGAAGATGGCAGAGATGGCTCTGTCATCGCAAAGGCAGAGCGAATTTTACCCTCAAGAAGCGGCTTCAGCCATTGTTCTTTTTGCTCGGGCGTGCCGACGCGCTCCAGCACTTCCATATTGCCCGTATCTGGCGCTGAGCAATTCATCGTCTCTGAGGCGAGAGAGTTTTTACCGAGCTCCGCCGCGATGTAAGCATAGTCGAGATTTTTCAGGCCTTCGCCGGTTTCAGCGTCTGGAAGGAAGAAGTTCCACAGGCCCTGCTTTTTGGCTTCGTCTTTCGCCTCTTCAAGAGTTTCCAGCTGGCCAGGTGCGTACGACCAGATGTCTTTCTTGTCTTTGCCGAGTTCGTGAAATTTGATCGACATCGGGTCGACCACATCCGCGATGAACTTTTTCACATGATCATAAAGCGGGCGGGCCTCGTCTGACATGCGCAGATCAAAAAGATCATCGTTCAGTTCGCCAGCACCAGTATCGGTATAGGGCATTTTCCTGTTCCTCGTTTCCACATCTTAATTGCCTGCACGGTATGACGCGCGCGTAAACTTGTAAAACGGTATCGCTGGGTAAGGTCCCCCAAACTGGGACGAACCGTCACTCCGGAAACATCCTAGGGTAGTTGGCGCTGGCAAAGACTCAGCTCACGAGGGCGTCGATGAGTGTCTTTGCTGCCTTAGTCATTCTGGTCACGACACTGGTGACGTCTTTCATATCCGGCATTTTCGGAATGGCGGGCGGGATCATTTTGATGGCCGTTCTGGTCGCGCTTGTCAGTGTCGCGACGGCCATGGTTGTCCATGGGGGCATTCAGATGTTCGCCAATGGCTATCGCGCCTTCCTGCTGCGAGATGCCATCGATTGGCGGGTTTTTGGGTATTATTGCATCGGCGCGACGGCCGGGATCGTCGCGCTGTTTTTCGTTAGCTGGACGCCGGACAAGCGCGCTCTGTATTTGCTGCTTGGGCTTACTCCAATGCTCGTCTGGCTCCCGAAAGAACGTCTTCACCTCGATATCAAACGCGCCGATCATGCCATTGCGTCTGGATTCTTGGTCCAGGGCCTGAACACGCTCGCAGGCGTTGCCGGTCCGCTTTTGGATCTGTTCTTTGTCCGCGCCGAGATGACCCGCCAGCAGATCGTCGCGACCAAGTCAGTGACGCAGTCGCTCAGCCACCTGATCAAGATCGGGTTCTGGAGCGTTCCGATTGTCACAGCAGCAGGGTGGAGCGCGCTGCCGCCGTGGTGGCTGTTTGCAGCTGCGATCCCGCTGTCCATGCTCGGCACGCGTCTCGGGAAGCAAGTGTTGGAGCGCATGACGGACGTCAATTTCCGCAAATGGATGAAAGGGCTCGTCACCGCAATCGGGGCGGTCTTGCTGCTGCGCGCGGCGGGTCTGTATTAGTCCGGCAATGAGGCGGCGATCGTGGCGAGGCTTTCTTCCCGCAAAAGACGCTTATTGCCTGTGAGGGAGGGCCCGCTCAGCGGCTTCAGGCCTGCGGCATAACCCTGCGCGGTCGCCATCAATGCACTCGCATCAACGACTTGATCCAGATAGCCGGCTTTGACCGCCGTTTCCGGATCGAACAGCTCCCCAAAGACCATGGAGCGGGTTAGGAAATCCTTGGAAACGCGCGCCTTGACCAGCTCCGAGGCGAAGATGGGCAAGACCATATTGATCTGCGTTTCATTCGCGCCGATTTTGAACGCGCCCGCGGTGCCGATCCGAAAATCGCATGAGAGCAGAATGAAACAGCCCATCGCGACGCCATGCCCATTACAGGCGGCGATGACGGGCATCGGGAAGCTAAACAGGCGATGCGCGAGCTTGCCGCCACCATCGACGAGGGCTTTGACCTCTTCACCGGGCAGGCTCATCATCAATTTCAAGTCAAATCCACCCGAAAACCGGCCCTCGCGTCCGGTAATGATGAGAACTTTGGCTTCTTTCTCGGCCTGGTCCAGGCAAGCATTCAGCGCCTCGAGCATGGGCGGGTTGATAGCATTCGCTTTACCGTCATCCATCGTGATGACAGCGATTTCGTCTTTGATCTCGATTGTGGCTGGGGCGGTCATCCTGGTCCTCCAAAATTGTCTTTCTTGGCGCGCTACTGACCGTCCCCTTGCGAGAGGCAAGGGTCACTCCACGTCAGCTCCTGTAATAACCATCCGGTCGCGACACCTGCTTTTTAGGGTAACATAATAGCTTGAGCGGAGGCGACGAACTCAAAAAAACAGAGTGAAAAATATCGAAGAATCTCATCCGTAACCTCCTTCATAAGATAGGGATTGCATCAATACGCCTCTGGATGGATAGTTCGATATCGGGAGGCCAATAATATGTACCAAGTCAATCTCACTGAATCCTATTTCCCAGCGCAGGGCGAGGAGCCAGCGCCGATGACCATTGGCGAAATGCTACGAAAGTCCGTGGCCTCTGCTCCGGACACTATGGCGTTGAAAGAGCTTGGCTATGATGGCGCGATCGGGCGCACCTGGACCTACCGGGAATTGCTAGCGGATGCAGAGCGCCTGGCCCGTGCGCTCGCCAGTCGGCACGCAGAAGGGTCCCGTATTGCCGTTTATGCGAACAATGTTCCGGAATGGGTTTTGCTCGAGCTGGCTTGCGGCCTCGCTGGCGTCATCCTGGTCACGGTCAATCCGGCCTATCAGAAGCGTGAGCTGAAATATGTGCTCGAACAATCGCGATCCGAAGCGATTTACTATGTCGCGGATTTCCGCGGAAACCCGATGCAAGAGATTGCCGACTCCGTTTGCGATGAAATTCCGGCGATCAAGCATCGCATTCTGCTGACCGATCATGAGGCGCTCTATGCGGGGTCTGATGCCGGGGCCTTGCGGGATCCGAAACCCCGCGAGGCGGTGCAGATCCAATACCCGTCTGGCACCCGGGGTTTCCCGAACGGGGCGCTGCTGCATCACAATGGCTTGGTGCGCAATGGCGTCGACGCCATGACCCGGGCGGGCGTGCGGCAAGGGGATAGTTTCGTCCACAATATGCCGCTCTTCCACACGACGGGTTGTGCGATCCTTGTGCTGGGCGGGTTTGGAACCGGCAGCACGATGTTGCTGGCACCGATGTTTGATCCGTCCATGATCGTAAAAGTGATTGAGCGCGAAAAGACACGTTTCATTCTTGGTGTTCCGACCATGCTCGTCGCCTTGATCCACGAAGTGCGCCAGACCGGCGCCGATGTTTCTTCGGTGGAATGCATCATGTCGGGTGGATCGATGGTCCCTCCCCAGCTCTGTCGCGACGCACTGGAAACCCTCGGCGCCCCGATCCAGATAGTCTATGGCCAGACGGAAACTTCGCCAGTTCTCACGCAGGCCTGGCATGCGGATACCGAAGAAGACCTGACACAGACCATTGGGCAA